>JAFUDL010000449.1 GCA_017459225.1 Kiritimatiellia bacterium | reverse complement strand
CTTCGCGCCGCCCCTTCCCGGCGCGGCTGGTCGACCGCCAAGGAGCTCCTGCTCAACATAGCCCATGGCATGGACCATCTTTCCGGCGCCGACGACCATTCGGAGCGCGGCTACCTCGCCATGCGCCGCCGCGAGCTAACCTGGCTGCGCAGCCTCAACGCATAGTCCCGCACGCCGCTACGGACGTGTTGGAGCAGGCGGGAGGTCGGTGGCAAATCCCACGATGGCGATGCCGTGGCGGTTCGCGAAGGCGATCACCTCTTCTCTGTCGAGCAGCATCAGCCTTTGCGCCTGGAACGCGAGCGCGCTCACGCCGGCCTTCTTCATCACCTTGAGAGTCTTGAGCCCAACCACGGGACTGTCGAAGCGCATGTCGTGGCCCTCGCGCGCGCCCTTCACGAGCACCGCGCCCTTGCCGCCCAGGCGGCCACCGCGCTTGATCGCCGCATTCGTGCCCTCGAAGGCCTCGACCGCGAGCACCATGCCGTCCTTCACCAGCACCGTCTAGCCCACGTCGTGGCGGCCCATGTCGCGCATCACCTCGGCGCCGTGGCGGATGTCGGCCGCCTCGCGCTCATCTGGCGCGCGCGTCGTCAGCACGCCCTCGCCGGGCAGATGGCGCTCCATGTACGAAGAGGCGGGAAACACCTTGACTCCGGCCTTCTCGAACTCGAACGCGAGCTTGCCGTAAACAGTGTGGGCAGTCTTGAACGGCAACGACGCGAGCCACGCCTTCGTCTCGGCGTCGAAGCGGCTGCGGAAGAGCGAAAGCGGGTTGATCTGGCCGGCGAACACGCATCCGTCGTATCCCTGCGCCGCGACCCAGCGCAAACCCGCCGCGATCTCGCCGATGCCGATCGTGTGCACATGGTCGGCGGCCTTGATTGTGGCGCGCTCGGTGGAACCGCGCACGGCCAGCACGTCGCACGTCTTCACGCCGGCCGCGCGCGCGCCTTCAACCACGAGCCGGGGATATGCCCCCGCGCCCGTTATGACGATCATTCTGCTAACTTGCATACGGGTAGATTATGCCAAATCGCACGCCGCGCCGCAAGGCTAAAAAACGCAATTTTATCGGAGGAAGATCACTGTGCCATCCTGCTTCACAGTCAGCACAAGATTGCCGTTGACAACATCCACGCGTCCCACCCAGTCAGGAGGATCGACGAGGTTCACGGTCTTGCCGGTGAAGTCGAGCCCGCTAGTGAGCACGTATTCACCTCTCGGCTCCACATCGGCTGCGGCTGTCAACTTGACGTTCACCGCGCCGCCCGAAGTCATTGCCCCGCCTTCCACGATGCCGAGAACAGGCGCCGTGGCTCCATCAGTGAAGTTGAACGCAAGCGCCGCGCCTTCCGCAATTGCAAGATCGCCGTTGAGCGTGACCGTGCCTGATTCGGCGACCTCGAGCGTCGCCCGGTTCACCAGCGCCACCGGACCCTTTCCGGGGCAGCATCCGGGCTTCACTTTCGCCGTAGCTGAATCCTGCACCGTCAGTCCGCCCGCGAAGATGTAGCCCTGCGACGTATTTGCGAACACAAAACTTCCGATGCCCTTCACGTTCACATTGAACTTCTCCGCCGACGCCGCGTTTGCGGCGCCAATGGACGCCTCGCTGGTGATCGTGCGGGCGATGGTGGCGTCATAGTGGTCCGTGGTGTCGAATGTGAGCGTGCTCTGCCCGGTGCTGTTGTGCTTGAAGAACGCGAAACTGGCGGTGGTGGTGTTGCCGGGATAGTCGGCGCCCATCGTCCAGTCGGCACACGATCCGATTTCGTGCGAACCGGTGTTCGCAACGCGCACGTATCCATTTCCGCGCAGAACGCCGCCCGCCCCGATCACCGTCTTGCCGTTGCCGAGCGGCACGATGCATCCGGCCCTGTCGGGCCTGATGCTGTTCACGATGAACCTTGCACCGGCGCCATCGTCATGGACGGTATAGTGCGTGACCGTGACGTCCTTGTTGTCGCCCGCAACGGAGAATTCGCCGGCCACCTTGAACTCGCCGTCAAGCGTGCCAAGAAGCCTGGCGTCGGTGCCCCTGCCGATCTTGGCGTTAAAGACCTCGGCCCTTCCGCCTGCGTCAACGTGGAAGTCGCCGTTATGCTTGTAGAACGTGCCGTTGGGAAGCAGATACACGCCGTCGCTCTTCACGGTCGTGCCGCCGATCTCCACGTAGTCTCCCGAGATGGTCAAGGTGTAGGTGCCGTGAATATCGGTCGCACGTGCGAGCTTCTCGCCGACTGCCCCGCCTGTGAACTTGATGGCGCCCGGACTCTGCAGCACGTCGACGTCTCCGGAGAATCTCACGGCGTTTTCGAACTCGACCTGGCTTGCGGAGCTGTTCGCCACCGATGCGATGCCCGACATCGCCATGCCAGAAATGGTCACCGGCGCTGTGTTCGCCGGGAACTTGATCCTCGTGGCGGCAAACGCGCTGCCGCTCGGGTTTTCAAGCATGGCGTCCGTCGCGCTGCCGATCACCGCCGTTCCGCTCGCCGGCACTTCCGCCGGGAACCATTTGGCGCCGTCGTTCAAGCTGCCGCTTGCGCCGCCGATCCACACATGGTCGTCGGCGTTAGCGCATATGCACCATATTTCTGTCTTCTGATCGTTCATGAAGAAGCGAAGGTTTCCAGCGGGCAATGTCGCCGTCGAAAGCACGTCGTCCGCGAAAGCGCCGCCTCCCGTGACTGCAATGACCTTATAGAGACCGGACGCGACTCCCTGGGGTGCAGAGAACACGAGGTTCGCGCCAGGTATTGCGGCAGGAACCACGAGCGTCGTGCCGACTTCTACCGTGGTCTTGCCCGAGTAGGCGGGAGCTACGTTGAGCGTCACCGTGCCGCCGCCTTTGTAGGCCATGCCGCCAGGGCCGGCCAGAGCTTCGCCGATGACGACGCTCCTGCCGCCCGCGTCAATCACGCCGCCGCCCGTCGCAACCATCACGTCCAGCTTGGCGTGCGCCGCGATGAGCGTTCCATCGGCAGATGCCTTGAGCGTGCCGTCGTTGAACGTAAGCGTACTGTTCGCCTTGCCATAGACGCTGGCGCTCTGACCATGGCGCACCACCCTGGTGATCAACATGCCGCCGTTTGATATGTTGATCGCGCAGTCCTCGCCAACCTCATTGCCGGCGCCATAGCACAATATCAGATCACCGTCTGCGGCAAACACCGTTCCTCCGGCGATGTCGAGCGTACCCGACGCATTCCCGCCAACGACGATGCTGCCAGCAGAGCCGTATGTGCCGCCGGTCTTGACGGCCATCACGCTTCGGAATCCAGGACGGCCCAGACTTCCTATGTCCATGTATCCTCCGCCGGAAGATGCGGTGTTTGTGACAGTACCGCCGGAAATCTCGAAATAGGTTTCGCCGCTGTCGCTCTCGGCGTTGTAGCCAAGGCGGATGTATCTATCCATCCTCAGCGTTCCGCCGCAGTGGTAGAACCTAGTCGTCGCGTTCTTGGCCTCCGAGAAGACCACGTTCCATGTGATGTCCCAGTCGCCGCCGTCTTTGTAAAGCTCTGTCGTCCCGCCAGCAATGCCGCTGACATAGAGGTTGGCCACCGACGACGCGAGCGTGGCGCCGTTCTCGAACTTCAGCACAGCTGTCTTCGCGGCGTCTGCGCCCAGCACGATCTTAGACCATTCAGCCAGCACGCCGGATCCGGAGAGAACGAGCGTTCCCTCGTCCACGGTCGTCTGGTCCGCCGTGCGGCTTGTGCCAATCAAAAGCGTTCCAGGACCGCTTTTTGTCAGCTGCCCGGCAACAGGCGCGGCCACAGAGGCCGTAACTCCGTTTGAGACCGTGATTTCCCCGGCAACGGAAAGCGTGCCCCCGCCCGCAAGAATCACACCGTCAGCGCCAAAGGTCACACTCGCCGCCGCGACTGCGGAATCCACGGTTGCGGAGTCGTTGGCGTTCGCAAACACCGCCGCCGTAGAATCGTACCAGTTGCCTGCCGTTCCGTTCTTCGTCCACTTTCCGGCAGCGGTCCACGATGCGCCAGCGCTGCCGCCGTTCCACACATATTCGCCCGCGAGCGTGTCGGACACCACGACCTTAGCGCCGTTCTCCGCCAGCACAAGCGCGTAGCGGTTGCCGTCGTTGCCGGAAAGGACGATGGCGTCAACTTCAGCCTGCGTGAACGCACTCCCGCCATCGGTGATCTCAAAGACTGTCGTGCCGTCGGGAGCTCCGGTGGAAGGAATTGCAACGACGATTCCGTGCGCCGCGACGGCGGCCTTCGCCGCGGCCGTCAGAGCAAGGGTCGTTCCAGCCTCAACCGTCGTGACGCCCGTCCAGTTCGCGGCGCCGGTGAACGTGACGGTTCCTCCGCCTGCAAACGTCACCTTGCCAGCTTCGCCCGACACGTCGTCTATGTCTTCGCCTATCGTGACGGCGCATCCGCTTGAATCGAATGTGGCGCCTGCGGCGCCGGCATACACATGAAGAGCCGCATGGGCCAGAAGAAAAGAGGCGTTGGAGGCATAGGCCTTCAGAGTTCCTCCGTTCAGCGTCAGCGTTCCGCCGTTCGTGCCGGGATTCGTCTGCTGCAGCGCGCCCACTGTCAGAACTCCGCCGTCAGTGACGTTCACGGCCGCCTCTTTCGATCCGGCGTTGTAGCATAGCAGCACCGTGTTCCATATCGTCACCGTCCCTCCGGCGACATTGAGTACGCCGGATGCTCCGGAGTCCTGTCCGATCGTGAAGTTTCCATTGGAACTTTCAAGATTGTCGTACGAGGCGCCCGTCCCGATCGTCACTGTCCCCGTGCCATTGGCGCCCACGCCAATTCGCGAATAGCTGCTCGTACCCTTCAATGCGCCGCCGTTCATCGTGAGCGTTCCGGCATTTTTGTTGCCCATCTGGAAATAGGAAAACCTGTACGTGCCGCTTTCGATCTGGAGTTCCGCGCCGCTGTTTATGTTGAGCTGCGCCGTTGAGCTGACCCCGTTGCCGTCATTCTGCGCGGCAAAGACCACAGGCCTGCCGGCATATTCGACGTTCACCGCTCCCGTCAAAGAAGTAGTGGCCCTGAAAGTGACCCTGTAGTCCCAGCCTTGAGTGAACGGCTTCCTCGCCGTGGAGAAGTTGTGGTTGTTCTTCGCAAGGTCGGTATTGGATCCGGACTGGAACCAGCATCCCTTGTCGTCGAAAAAGCTCGTCTCGCCTGCGCCTTTGCCAACCCAGTCCCAGTAGTCGGCCTGTGCCGAAAAAGCAGCGCCGAGCATGACTGCAAGTGTCGCAACTGCCAAGCCTCTTGTGAACCTGCGCATTTCCGTTCTCCTTTCAGGCGTGCTGCTTCCCAAAGATTCAGCACAACCCTTTGTAATTGCTCCGATTTTCCATTGAAACTTTATTAGAGTTTACCATATTTGCATGGCCAGACACAATGGCAAACTTGTTGCCATGTTCTCGGAACTGTGGCGCAGCTTTATGCGCACGAACGAAGGCAGACTCTGCGACGCTTGATTCACTCTTCGATGGCGATCTCGGCAAGAGAGGCAAATTCGCGTCCGTTGTGTTCGGCAAGGCCGGTGAAGCGCCAGAAACGAACGGGGACAGTCCCCGAAAGCGCAAACGTCTGCGCGGCGCGCGTTGCCTTCAGCTCGCCCGCGACAACTTCGCGCCATGCCTTGCCGTCTTCCGAGACCTCGAAGCGGAAACCCTTCACGTTGCCGTTCGGACCGTTCTGCCGCTGCCAGATCGTCACGCCCTTCGCCTTCGCGACGCGTCCGAGGTCGACCGTCACCGCATGCGGGTACTTCGTGAGCGTCACGCCGTACTGCGAGTGCCAGATGGTAGAGAGGTCGCCGTCCACAAGATGGTCCGCATCTCCCTCGCCCGGCTCCGCGGAAGTGCATGCGACAATCGTCGGCACGATATCCTCGCCCGTACGCACGTCCGGCGGTAGTTCGGCAGGAGGGAGCATCGGGAACTTCTTGCTCCCCATTTTCGGAATCCCGATCATGAAATCAAGCTTAAACGTCTTGTTGTTGCGAATGATGTCCCGCCCGAGCGGACCAGGACCACAAGACGCACCGCCAAGCCCGCGTACCGCCGCGTAGATGCCGAGTTCCGTCTTCGTGGCCTCGGGCAGCTCCTGCGGATGCATCGTTTTCACAAGTTCCGTCGGGGAATACGGGATTGCCGCGAACGAAAATGGCCCGCTGAGCGACGTCACGCCAAATCCATGGTAATTCGTGTTCGACGATCCTATCGCGACCACATACGTGTCCTCTCGGTTGCCCATGTCCTGCGGCTTCGCGTATCCCTCGACCATTTCGGCAACCGAGCGTCTCCAGAAGCTCTGCATCGCGCCGCTTTTCCTGTCCGGATAGTTCTCGAACGGGCCGGCACCAGCCCATGCCACCTTGTCAAGGCGCTTGTCGAGCGTGAAACGGTAGCCGATTCGCGCCAGTTCCATCACACGGCCGCGCGAACGGATCTCCGACTGGCAGGCAACCTTGCCGTCGGCGAACACCGTCCATTTCTGCGCGACGACGAAATGCGGGTCGTGCTTTGCGACAGGACCTAGCGGAACGATCTCGCACGGCTTTCCGTTGTTGCCGCCAAAGCCGACGATACGCTCCTTCTGCTTTCCGCGGACGTCCGCGACGACAGTGAACGACTCCGATCCATCGGGATTAGTCGCCACCTCGGAAATAGACGTGGCCTTCTGGACGAGTTCGCGCAATCCCGCCTGCGCCCACCTGCCGCCAAGCCCGACCTCGTTTGAACTCGGCGCGCGGAACGCATCGACCGTCATAGGCGCAAGAAGATACTCATTGCCGTCTTTGACGTAGGAGACAAGCGCGCCAGTTTCGCGGCAGAAGCGGACCGTTATGTTTGTGGCGCTGAAGACGAGCGACTTTTCGTTCGAAGTGTCCTTGACCTCGCCCTTGACCGAAAGCAGTTCGCGCTGAGAGAGAAGTCTGGTGTTTATGAATTCGGCATCCGCGACGAAGTGGCCTTTTTTCAGGATTCCTTCGTCTCGTGTCAGTGAAATGCCAACGGCACGGCCGATTCTTTCTTCGCCATTGGGTCCGAGGCTTGGTGGCAGGTCGAACGTCTCCGATCCTCGCGGCGGCATCGAGAGCTCTGCTTGAAAACCTTCCGTGACTAACTTGTACCTCTCGCCGCTTCTGAAGTAGTTGAGGTTCTTTACAGTCACCTTTCTGCCATCGTCCGAAAACTTGATGTCGAACGGCTGGAACACGTGCTTCACCTCGTAGTATCCCGGCTCGGGCGTACGATCCGAAAGCACCGTCCCGTTCATCACGAACTGCCCGTCGTTCGGCTTGTCGCCGAAATCGCCGCCGTATGCGATGATAAACGGCTCTTTAGGTTCGTTCGGTAGGGTCACGCGTCCCGCGTGACCGCGGACGCGCGGGACGAGCGTCCCTACCATTGCCAGCTTGTACAGCCCTTGATCGACCCAGTCCCAAATCGCCGCGCCGAGGATCACGTCCGACGACTCGATCGCGTCCTGGTAGTCCTTCAAGTTGCCCATCGCATTGCACATGTTGTGCGCGTACTCGGAAATGTAGAACGGCTTCTTCGCCTTGCTGTCGTTCGCCTTCCACACGGTCCAGTCCACGCCCGGATACTGGTTGGAATCGACATCCGCGACGGAGTTGTCGCGTTCGTATTGGATCGGGCGCGATGGGTCCATCTTCCTGATCGCGGCGGACGCTGCGGCGAAGTTCTCGCCCGGCCCCGCCTCGTTCCCGAGGCTCCAGAAGACGACGGACGGATGGTTGCGGTTGCGGCGCACCATGTCGAGATTGCGCGCGACCGTTGCCTTCTCCCACTCCTTGCGGTGCGAGAGCGACGCCTCGCCGTAGTAGTAGCCGTGCGACTCCACGTTCGCCTCGTCGAGAACGTAGATGCCGTAGATGTCGCAGAGGTAGTACCAGTAGTCGTCCTGCGGGTAGTGCGAGTTGCGCACGTGGTTGATG
>JAFUDL010000448.1 GCA_017459225.1 Kiritimatiellia bacterium | reverse complement strand
GGGCTTGTAGCCCTCACAAGAAGGAGATACCGATGACACCAGTTTCACACGGGAAGCCGTGTGCGGGAAATCCGCACGCACGGTTTGAAGAGGGGGCTTCCGCACCGGAAACACCGAGGCGGAATGCCCTACTCCACAAAGTAGCGCGATGACGGGAGCTAACCGCGATTCTTGATTACGGCGGCCATCTGCGCGATGGCCTGCATCGACTTCTCCTCGTGGATTGCGAACGTACGCGTCCAGGGCGCCATCATGTATCCCTTGAGCAATTCTGGGCGGCAGTGTGCGTCGCAGAACTTGACCGTGCCGGCGAAGTTGACGTCGCTGCTGAAGTTGGAGCCGGTCGGCACCTGGTCGAACCCCGCCTTGTCCAGCCATTCGTATGCCGCGACGTACTTGGCCCGGTCGCCCATATTCTCGACGTCGAAATTGCTGCCGTAGTACCAGTTTGACTGCAGCACGCTCTTGGGCATGCGCGCGAGGAACTCGTCCTTGTGGTGCCACACGTAGTCGCTCCAGATCCAAGGCCGGCACCCTGTCTTCTCCGTGATCTTCGCGAACCACAGGAAGTCGTGCCACCACAGTTCGCCCTGGCGGCAGACCGCGAACAGGTGCTGGGACTGGTGGTTCGCCGTCTCCTCGTCGTAGCCGAGGTGGAAGAAGCGTGGATGGTCGAATATCTCCGCGACGTCCTTGATGAGATCTTCGCAGACCTGGTAGTATTTCCGCGTGGAGACCATGCGGTGGTATTCCTTGAGCCAGGTGTCGTGGCAGGCGGAGAAGTTCATCTTGGGAATCACCTCGAAGCCCATGCCGCGCAGGCGGGCGATTTCGGCGCGGAGGCGGTCCACGCTCCAACTCCCCTTGACGGCGAGCTCGGGGTGGCTTGGATAGACCACGATCTCGGCGAGGTCGATGATGATCTGGTTGCAGCCTGCCTTGGCCAGGGCGTCAGAAAGACGCCGCCATGACGGCTCGTCGAAGCGGACATGGTCGGCGCAGCAGCGAGTCAGCCACTTCTCCGGCAAGGTCGGATCCTGGGTCTCGAGCGGAATGTCCTTCCACGAGTTCACGCCGAAGTGGACGAGATACGACCAGACGAAGCGTGGTTCCTGCCGCACGGCGGCGGCAGTTGCGGGGAACGTGCCGAGCGCGAGCGCGCCGGCCGCATTTGCGATGAATTCGCGTCTGTTGGTTGTCATGGCAGCGGAGATTATACCACAAATTCAGCTGATGGTGCCAAGGGAGAATGCGAAAATGGCTCGGCCCGATGCGATTAAAGCCGCAGATGCGCGCTTGTTTTGGGCACTCCTTTATGGTACTATATTCGCGGTGCGTTCAGCGCGCCAGTGAAGCTAAGGAGATGAAAATGAACGACTGCTGCATATTTGCGGGCCAGGGGGCCCAGACGCCCGGAATGGGCAAGGACTTTGCGGAGGCCGACGCCGAGGCGATGGCGCTCTTCGACAAGGCGAACTCCGTTCTGGGGTTCGACCTGAAGAAGACGTGCTTCGAGGGGCCTGCCGAGGAGCTCACGAAATCCAACATCTGCCAGCCCGCGATATTCGTTACGAGCTACGCGGCGTACATGGCGCTGCAGAAGCGCCGCGGCGTGCAGTTCGCGGCGGCGGCGGGGCTTTCGCTTGGCGAATGGAGCGCGCTGTGCGCGGCTGGAGTTCTTGACTTCGACTCCACGCTCAAGGTGCTCGAGGCGCGCGGCAGGTTCATGCAGGAGGCGTGCGAGGCCGTGCCGAGCGGAATGATCGCGATCGTGGGCGCAACGCCCGAGCAGCTGGCTGCCCTCTGCGAGAAGACGGGATGCACGGTGGCGAACGTCAACTCCGCGGCGCAGCAGGTGCTCTCGGGCTCGAAGGACCAGGTGGCCGCAGCGGCCACGGCGGCGAAGGAGCTCGGCATCAAGCGCGCGATTCCGCTTGCCACGGCGGGCGCGTTCCACTCGAAGTTCATGCAGCCGGCGCGCGAGAAGCTTGCGCCAGTCCTCGACGAGGTGACGTTCTCGGCGCCGAAGTTCCCCGTCCTCTCCAACGTCACCGGCAAGCCCCACTCGTCCGATCCGGGCGAGATCAAGGCGCTGATGCTGGAGCAGGTGACGGGCGCCACGAACTGGGCGGCGGACGTCGAGGCGGCGAAGGCGCTAGGCTGCGGCAGGTTCGTGGAGTTCGGTCCCGGCAAGGTGCTGAGCGGCCTCGTGAAGAAGATCGACGCGTCGCTCGTGACGCTAAACGTGGGCGACGCTGCTTCGCTTGAGGCGACGATTGCCGCGCTCGACGCGCAGTGATAGTTTGAACAACAACCGAAAAGGAGAATCAAGATGGGCAATCTCGACGGCAAGGTGGCAATAGTCACAGGCGCGGGCCGCGGCATAGGCCAGCAGATAGCGCGCAAGCTCGCTGAATGCGGCGCCAAGGTGGCGGTGGTCGACCTCAAGGCGGAATGGTGCGAGGAGACGGTGGCGATCGTGAAGGCCGCAGGCAGCGAGGCGATGGCGCTTGGATGCAATGTGGCCGTCTCGGCAGAGGTGGACGCCTGCGTGAAGGCGGTGGTGGCGCAGTTCGGCACCGTGGACATCATGGTGAACAACGCCGGCATCACGAAGGACGGCCTGCTCATGCGCATGAGCGACGAGGACTGGGACGCCGTCCTCAACGTGAACCTCAAGGGCACGTTCCTCTTCACGCGCGCCGTCGCGCGCCCGATGATGAAGAACAAGTCCCCCGACGGCACCCAGCTCGGCGGCGCGATCATCAACATCGCCTCTGTCGTGGGTATCATGGGCAACGCCGGCCAGGCAAACTACACCGCATCAAAGGGCGGCGTGATCGCGCTCACCAAGACGACCGCCAAGGAGCTCGGCTCGCGCAACGTGCGCTGCAACGCGGTGGCGCCTGGATTCATCCAGTCGAAGATGACGTACGTTCTTCCGGACGACGTGAAGAAGGCGTACATGGACACGATTCCCCTCAAGCGCTTCGGCACCGCTGAGGACATCGCCAAGTGCGTGGCGTTCCTCGCCGGTCCCGACGCCTCGTACATCACTGGCCAGATAATCTCCGTCAACGGCGGAATGATAGGTTAACCGCATAACCACAGGAAAGCAAATGAAAAGCAGAAATCTCATCTTCACGCTCGTTTCGGCCTGCGCCTGCGTGTACGCTGGGGCTGCCGATCTCACGGCCTCCTTCGGCGGAAACGAGATCCGCCTCTACACGAATCCCCTGGCGTATGAGGTTGCCAAGGACGGCGCGATCGTAGTGGCCCGCACGCCGATCGGCGTGAGCCTTGACGGCAAGAGCCTCGAGAGGGGTGCGAAGCTAGTCGCCAAGTCCACAGGCTCCGAGAGCGGAACCATCGCGGTGCCCGTGTACAAGAAGGCGTCGGTGGACGGTGAATGCAAGTGGAGCCTTGCCGACTTCGACGACTTCGCCGTGCGCCTCGTCGCGCGCAAGGATGGCGTCGCGTACCGCATTGAGCTTAAGAAGCCCGGCGTGATCGGCAGCGAACGCGCGGACGTCACGGTACCCAAGGCAGCGCGCTGCTGGTTCAACCGCACTGGACGCGGCTCGCTCGGCTGCGAGGAGACCGTTCCCGAGTTCGCCGACGCCTCGTCCCTCAAGACGGATTCGAAGAAGGCGTTCTACATGCCGTTCGTGTATTCGGTCGGCGGCAAGACCGTGGCCGTGACCGAAAGCGACGTGCGTGCGTATCCAGCATGGTACCTCGGCGACGTGGAGCAGATCGCTGATGGCGCACGTCTGAAGTCGCTCTTCGCCCGCTATCCGAAGACGACGGACCGCGTGGGCGGATGGGGGCGCGAGACCGGCCTCAAGAAGGGCGGCCGCTGGGTGCGCGTGAAGGAGAGCGAGGCCTACATCGCCAAGGCCGACGCGCCCCGCACGCTCCCCTGGCGCACGTTCATTCTCGCCGACTCCCCCTCCAAACTCTGCGAGGCCGACATCGTCTACGCCCTCGCCGCGCCTGCCGAGAAGGGCGCCGACTTCTCGTGGGTGAAGCCCGGCAAGGTCGCCTGGGACTGGTGGAACGCCTTTGACAACAAGGGCGATCCCCAGGGCTGCACCACCGAGACATACGTGCGCTTCATCGACTTCGCCGCCAAGACGGGCGTCGAATACGTGATCTTCGACGAAGGCTGGAGCGCCAAGCTCAACATCTGGGAGTACAGCCCGAAGGTGGACGTGCCCTACCTCATCGACTACGCCAACAAGAAGGGCGTGGGCATCATCCTGTGGATGGCCTGGGCGCAGGTGTACGGCGAGGAGGAGAAGGTGGCCGCGCACTTCTCCAAGCTCGGCGCCAAGGGATTCAAGGTGGACTTCATGGACCGCGCGGACGCTGAGGTGGCCGTGTTCCTCGAGCGCTGCGCCGAAGCGTGCGCCAGGCACAAGATGCTGCTCGACTACCACGGCGTGTATCGTCCCGTGGGCCTGCACCGCCGCTTCCCGAACGTGCTCAACTACGAGGGCATCCACGGCCTCGAGCAGATGAAGTGGGGCCGCGTGGACAAGGACATGTGCTACAACGACGTTGCGGCCTTCTTCCTGCGCCTCACCGCCGGCCAGATGGACTACACGCCCGGCGCGATGGACAACTACAAGATCGGCGCCTACAAGGGCAACGGACGCAACCCCGGCTCCGTCGGCACGCGCTGCCACCAGATGGCGCTCATGGCCCTCTACGAGGCGCCGCTCCAGATGCTCTGCGACTCGCCCACAAAGTACGAGAAGAACATGGAGTGCTTCGAGTTCATGTCCAAGACGCCGGTCGTGTGGGACGCCACCGTGGGCCTCGGCGGATGCCCCGAGACGTTCGCCGCCGCCGCGCGCCGCGCGAAGGACGGCTCGTGGTACGCTGCCGCGATCGCGAACCGCGAAGCGCGCGAATTCGAGCTGAAGACATGCTTCCTCGGCGAAGGCGAGTGGAAGGCGGAGATATTCCGCGACGCGCCTGAGAGCGCCGAAGAGCCCGTCAAATACGTGCACGAGAAGAAGTCGGTCAAGGCCGGCGACGCGCTCAAGCTCAAGATGGCGCCAGGTGGCGGCTTCGTGGTGCGCTTCTCGAAATAGCGTCATTTCCGAAATGAAAAAGCCCGTAGTCGTAATACCCACCTACAACGAAAAGGAGAACGTCGCGGCGATGGCCGAGGCGGTGCTGGAGAATCTACCCCCCGAGGGGCGGATTCTCTTCGTCGACGACAACTCGCCCGACGGCACCGGCGAGATCATCGATGGGCTCTGCGCGGCCAACGATCGCATCGCCGTGCTGCACCGCGCCGGCAAGGAGGGCCTTGGCCGCGCGTACGTGGCAGGGTTCGCGAAGGCGCTCGAGATGGGCGCCACGCACGTTGTGGAGATGGACTGCGACTTCTCGCACGATCCGAAAGACGTTCCGCGCCTTCTCGAGGGCGATGCCGACGTGACGATCGGTTCGCGCTACGTGAAGGGCGGACGCTGCGTGGGCTGGCCGTTCAAAAGATGGGCCATCTCTCGCGCGGGAGGAATATTCATTCGCATCGTTCTCGGACTTCCGGTGAAGGATCCAACCGGAGGGTTCAAGTGCTTCACACGCGCGGCGCTTGAGAAGCTCGGCGACTTCTCGTGCGTGAAGTCGTTTGGGTACTCGTTCCAGATGGAAGTCAACTGGCGGCTCTGGAAGGCGGGAATGCGCATAAAGGAGCTGCCGATCGTCTTCTCGGAGCGCCGGGCCGGGGCCTCGAAGATTTCAGGCTCAATCGCCGCGGAAACTCTCAAGATGGTGTTCAAGCTTCGGTTCTCTGGAGGCTGAGAGGCGTGAAGACCTGGCTGAGAGCGATTCGTCTAAACCAGTGGACGAAGAACGCCGTCGTTTTCGCGGCGTGGGCCTTCGCGGTGGCGGACGCGTCGCAGGCGTCTGTGGCGCGCGGGTGGCGTCCGTTCATTCTCGTTTGCGCGATGGCGCTTTCGTTCTCGCTTGTCTCCAGCGCGTTCTATTTGCTGAACGACGTTTCCGACCTTGAGGCAGACCGGCTGCACCCGGTGAAGCGGAAGCGTCCCATCGCCGCCGGTCTCATCACGCAGGTGGCCGCGGTGCGCGCGGCGCTGGCGCTCTTCGCGGCGGGGCTCGCGTTCCCGTGCTATCTCGTGCTGCACCGTCCGGAGCGCACGGGCGGGCTTGCGGTGCTGCTTCTCTACACGGTGCTGCAGTGCGCGTATTCCGGTTTCCTCAAGCGGCTGCCGTATGTTGACGTCGCCGTGATCGCGGTGGGGTTCGTTCTGCGCGCTGTCGCGGGCGCTGCCGTTATTTCGGCTCGCATATCGCCGTTGCTTCTTGCGTGCACGTTCCTTCTGGCGCTGTTCCTCGCGCTATGCAAGCGTCGCCACGAGCGCGGGTGCGCGGCGGCGAGCCGCGCGGTGCTGAAGAGCTACCACCCTGTGGCCCTCGACGCGCTGATAGTGGCCGCGGCCGTTGCGACGGTGGCGGTGTACTCGTGCTACACGCTCGCGCCGGACACCGTGGCGAGGTTCGGCACGAGAGGGCTTGTGTTCACCGCGGCGTTCGTGGCGCTGGGGGTGGGAAGGTATCTCGCCCTCGTGTACGGGAAGGGCAGGCGGGACGACGTGGGGCGGCCCGAGAAGGTGCTGCTCAGCGACTGGGTGCTTTGGGTGATTTTGGCGGGATACGCGTTGACTGCGTTTGGAGCGGTGGCGGTGGCCAGATGGGCGGGGCGGTAGACCGCAAGGGAGGTTCGTGATGGAACTGCAAGAAGGTTCAAGGCTTGGAAAGATAATGGATCGACGGCGTTTCGGGATGCGTCCCGGACTCGAAGTTATGCGCGCCGTTCTGAAGGAACTCGGTGATCCGCAGAACTCGCTGCGCTTCGTGCATGTTGCCGGCACGAACGGGAAGGGCGCCACGTGCGCGATAATCGACGAGGTGCTGCGCGCGGCTGGATACCGCGTGGGCAGATACACGTCGCCGCATCTCGTGACGGTGAACGAGCGCTTCTTCCTGAACGGAGAGGCGGCGAGCGACGAGGCGCTGGAGCCTGCGGTGGTGCGGGTGATGGACGTTGTGGAGCGCCTTGAACGCGAGCGAGGAATCGAGACCACGTTCTTCGAGGCGCTCACCGCCGTCGCGTTCGCGTTCTATGCGGAGGCGGGCGTTGACGTGGTGGTGCTTGAGACTGGCCTTGGCGGGCGCTACGACGCGACGAACGTGGTCGCCACGACGCTCGTCTCCGTGATCACGCG
>JAFUDL010000447.1 GCA_017459225.1 Kiritimatiellia bacterium | reverse complement strand
GCAAGGGCAAGTTCACTCTCGACGGCAAGGAGTACACGCTCGAGCTCAACAACGCCCCCGCAGGCATCCCCTGCGCCCTGCATGGAGGTCTGCGCGGCTTCGCCCTCAGAAGCTGGAAGGCCGTCGAGGAGATCCACACTGCCGACAAGGTGGGCCTCGTTCTCGAGATCACCTCGCCCGACGGCGAAGGCGGATATCCCGGCAACGTGACGGTGCGCGCCACGCTCACGCTCGACGACAACGACGTGTGGCGCATCGACTGGCGCGCCACGAGCGACCAGGCGACACCCATCTCGCTCACATGCCACGCCTACTGGAACCTCGACGGCGTAGACGCGGGCACGACGTGCATGGACCACACCCTCTACGTGAACGCCGACTGCGTTACGGCGTATGGTCCCGACATGATCCCCACCGGCGACCTGCGCGAAATCGCCGCCACGCCGTTCGACTTCCGCACTCCGCGCACCATCGGCGAGCGCCACGACGAGGACTATGATCTTCTCCGCTACGGCGCTGGCTACGACATGAACTGGGCCATCCGCCGCACGCCCGGCGAGAGCCTCACGCCCACATGCACGCTCACGAGCCCCAAGACGGGCCGCCAGCTCGAGGTGTGGACCACCGAGCCAGGAGTGCAGATCTACGACGGCTACTATCTTCCCGTGCGCAACGCGGGAGTAGCCCTCGAGACGCAGCACTTCCCCGATTCGCCCAACCACCCCGAGTTCCCCACAACCATCGTGAAGCCCGGCGAGGTGATGGAGTCCACCACCGAGTTCCGTTTCAAGAAGGCATAGGATGCAGTGAGCGACAAGGCGATGAAAAGAGTGCCTACGGTTGTCTTCCTCGGCGACGGCATGGCCGACGAGCCGATGGAGGAGCTGGGCGGGCGTACGCCGCTCGAAGTGGCGGCTACGCCCAACATGGACTGGATTGCGCGCAACGGGCGCAGCGGCACGCTGCTCACGCTGCCGGAGGGGTTCCCCACGTCGAGCGACGTCGCGAACATGAGCGTGCTTGGCGGCGACCTCGCAACGGAGCTCTGCGGAAGGGGTCCGCTGGAGGCCGCAAGCCAGGGCATCGCAATGGGTCCCGACGACGTGATGTGGCGCGTCAATCTCGTCACCGTCACGCCAGACGGCGTGTTGAAGGACTTCTCTGGCGGGCACATAGGCGCCGCCGAGCAGCGCGAGACGATCGACATGCTCAACCGCCTCGTCGCCGACGAATGGCGCGGCGCGCCAGGAGAGTGGATACGGTTCTACGCCGGCGTGAGCTACCGCAACCTGCTACTCACCCACGGCGCCGCGTTTTCGGGCAGGGACGTCGCGTACGACAAGCCGGACGACAACCACGGCAATCCCGTGGCAGAGCACCTTCCCCGCGCCAAGAACGCGAATGGCGAATACACAGCCTCAACTCTGCGCAACGTCATCGCGCGCGCGGCGGAGGTGCTGAAGGGACGCGGCGCGAACGGCATCTGGCCGTGGAGCGGCGGCAAGGCGGGCGCCATCCACTCCATCCCCGCGCGCTATGGCGTGCGTGGCGCGATCATCGCGGCGGTGGACGTGATAAACGGGCTTGGACGCGTGATGGGCCTGGACGTCATCAAGGTGCCCGGCGCCACGGGATACATCGACACCGACTTCGAAGGCAAGGCCGATGCCGCCATCAAGGCCGTGCGCGACGGATACGACTTCGTGTATGTGCACCTTGAGGCTACGGACGAGGTGAGCCACGCCCAGGATCTTGCCCTCAAGACGCGTGTGATCGAAGACTTCGACTCGCGCATCATTGGCCGCGTTCGCGCGGCCATTGGCGACGGCGCGGCGTACTGCGTGCTGCCCGATCATCCAGTTCCCATTCACATCGGCAAGCACACGCGCACCCCGGTTCCTGTGTCCGTCTATCAGCCGGGCGTTGCGCCGGACGCGGTTGAGGTCTACTCCGAAAAGGCCTGCCTCGAAGGCGCCCTTGGTGCGATGAAGGGCAGTCGCCTGATGGACCTGCTGCTAGGAGCGTCCGCATCCATGCACGGCTAGCCGTAGGGCTGGCGCGCCTCGCGCGCAGTTGCGGGGCTTGCGCCAGCGGAACGCTTTATAATCCGGCGCGATTATGGTAGAATAGTGGCGTCTTTATCAAACGGAAGGTTTTAAGATGAGTCTTTCAGTAGGCATTGTGGGCCTGCCCAACGTGGGCAAGTCCACGCTCTTCAACGCGCTCACGAAGCGCCAGCAGGCGGCGGCCGAGAACTACCCGTTCTGCACGATCGAGCCGAACTCGGCAATCGTAGAGGTGTCGGATCCGCGCCTCGAGGCGCTGGCGGCGATAGCGCACCCGCAGCAGATAATCCGCGCCACCGTGGAGTTCACCGACATCGCCGGCCTCGTGAAGGGCGCGTCGAAGGGCGAGGGGCTCGGCAACAAGTTCCTCGCGAACATACGCGAGTGCGACGCAATCCTCCACGTTGTGCGCTGCTTCGAGAACGACGACATCATCCACGTGCAGGAGGGCGGAAACAAGTCGGCCCCAATCGATCCCGCAGGCGACGCGGAGGTGATCGAGACGGAGCTCGTGCTCGCCGACATGGAGCAGCTGCAGAAGCGCTGCGACAAGACGCGCAACGAGGCGAAGAGCGACCCGAAGAAGCGCCCCGAATTCGACGCCATGACGGCTCTTCTCGCCCACCTCGGCGAAGGCAAGCCCGTGCGCACCTTCCCGCGCGCAGAGGGCGATCCCATCCTCCCCGTTCTTCGCGATCTCCACTTCCTCACGGACAAGAAGACCATCTACTGCGCGAACGTGGCCGAGAGCGACCTCGCCGCGCCGGAGGCCAACCCGCATGTCGCCGCGCTCAAGGCCTACGCCGACGCGCAGGGCTGCGAGATGGTGACCGTGTGCGCGCAGATGGAGGCCGACCTCGCAGGCCTTTCGGACGACGACGCGCGCGAGTTCCTCTCGAGCTACGGCCTCACCGAGAGCTCGCTCGACCGCACGATCAAGCTCGCCTACCACACGCTCGGTCTCGCGAGCTTCCTCACGGCCGGTCCGAAGGAGGTGCGCGCCTGGACGTTCCGCCGCGGCTGGAAGGCGCCGCAGTGCGCGGGCGTGATCCACACCGACTTCGAGAAGGGCTTCATCCGCGCGCAGGTGATCTCGTTTGACGACTACGTGAAGCACAACGGCGAGGCGGGCGCTCGCGCCGCCGGCGCGCTGCGTCCGGAAGGCAAGGAGTACGAGATGCAGGACGGCGACGTGGTGGAGTTCATGTTCAACAAGTAAAGGCGCGCCAGACTGTCAGCAGTCGCCTCATCCACGAACGGCATAACCTTCGCCGAGTTTGCGTCCTGGACAGGCGCGAAATGCGAAGGGCCTCTTCCCGGATCTTTCTCGCGCGTCACGTTCGACTCGCGCCGCGTCACCCCTGGCTGCCTCTACATGGCATTCCCAGGCGCTACGCGCGACGGACACGAATTCGTGGCGCAGGCGCTTGAGAAGGGCGCCGCGGCGGCGCTCGTGCGCAGCGACTGGCAGGGCGCGCAGCCCGGGATGCCTCTTGTGCGCGTTGACGATCCCCGCGTGGCAATGACAGCTGCGTCGCGTGAATGGCGGCGCTCGCTGAAGGCGACGGTGATCGGCGTGACGGGCTCGGCCGGAAAGACCACGGTGAAGGAGCTCACAGCCGCGTTCCTGCGCGCGGGCGGCCATCGCGTTCACGCGACGGAGGGCAACTACAACAACGACCTCGGCGTGCCGGTGACGCTTCTGTGCGCGCCGCGCGACTCGGAGTTCCTCGTTGTGGAAATGGGGTCCAACCACCCTGGCGAGATACAGCACCTTGTGGACATTGCTCTGCCTGACGCCGGCATCATCTCCTCCATCGGCACCGCGCACATAGAGTTCTTCAAGACGCAGGACGGCATCGCCCAGGAGAAGGGCGCTCTCCTCGCGGGCCTCGGCAGATGCGGCAGCGCGCGCGTGGAGCCGTTTGCGGTTCTCGCGAAGGAGAACGCGCGCTACGAGAAGCTTTCCGCAATGAGCGCGGGCCGCGTGGTGACGACGTCGCTTGACGAGCCCTGCGCCGCCAGATTCGCTGAAGCGCTGAAGGTGCGTCTTCCGGGCCGGCACAACGTGCTTAACGCGCTTCTCGCGGCGGCGTGCGCCGCGCAGTTCGGCGTGAGCGAAGAGACGTGCCTCGCCGCGCTCGCGCATGTGCGGCTGCCGGGCGGACGCTGGCGCGTGGTGGAACAGGGCGGCATTACCTGGATTGACGACACATACAACGCAAATCCCACCGCAATGATCGCCGCCCTTGAGACGTTCGCGCAGATTCCCGCCGAGGGGCGGCGCATTGCCGTGCTGGGCGACATGTTCGAGCTTGGCGAGAAGGAGGCGTTCTACCATTCGCAGGTCGGCGCGTGCGCAAAGGAGCTGCCGATAGACGAGCTGGTGTTCGTGGGCGAACGGGCGTGCGGACCGATGGCGGATGGCTATGGCGCGAAGTGCGTTCGTGCGGCGAATCTCGACGAAGCGCGCAAGGCGCTTGCCGCGCTGGTGCGTCCGGGCGACATGGTGCTTCTCAAGGCGTCCAACAGCATGCATCTCGGCAACCTCGTGCCCAACGTGGACTGACGCCTGAACATTTCCAGGTCGCCCCTGCGAAGTAATGGTGAAGTATTTATTGTCAGACTGTTGTGTGATGATGTCGTGATGGGAGAGGTAATTGCAAAACCTCCAAAAACATCTCACGCCAAGTTCGCAAAGTACGCGAAGTTCTGTTTCATGGATGACTTTGCGAACTTAGCGGACTTTGCGTGAAACTAAAAAGCAGGTTTTGCAACTGGCTCGGGAAAAATATAAAATTGTGAAATTCGTGTTGACTTCGGCGTGGGGGTATGATACATTTTGAGCCGTCTTGAGGCAGGAGGCTGCTAAAAAGACGGTTAGGAGGGTATCGGTTTGAAGAGAGGATTCTACAATTTTGCCTTTGCGGCGGTTGCCGCATCGATTGCCGTTGGCGCAAACGCCGACGATGCAGCGGGCGTAATGCGCGCATCGGCGTCGAACGAGTCCGTCACGGTGGTCATGCCGTTCTCGCCGTTTCCTCCCGGCACGCCCGCGTACTTTCTCGCAGGTCCGTTCATGGGCGACGGCGGCGCGTTCTCGGACATGCTCCACGTGGCGCCGGCGGACGGCTCCACGCCCACGAACGCGGTGTACTCCACGGCCGCCGGCGGATGGCTCGACCCAGCGACCGGCGAGGCGACTTCGATGACGGCCGGTGCGGGAGACGCGCTCGTGCTCGATCCCGGCGCGGACAGCACGACGCTGTTTTGAAAATTGGCTCATATTGCGCATCAGACACGCATTTGATATACTACCAATGTCTGCCAACGGAACGGCAGACCTTGATTGCAAGGTAAAGGTTAATGAAGAAAGAGTCTGAATCGGCTAAGCTAAGGGCGGCGGCCCAGATGCGAATCGACCAGTATTTTGTATCCGCTCTTGATGAGAGGGGGGATTGTTTGCCGGTTTTGGTCAGATCTGGTATTGAGCAGATCATAAATGGAAGTCATCTGACCTTCCGCTATATGTTGTTCACCGGACTTCTTGTCGCAGTCACGGACAGGAAGCTTCATCCCCGATGCCTTCAGGACAATGCGCAGGTCGAAGGGGCGTTTGACGCACGGTCTCTGTGCCAGAAGGTGGTAGTTCCATTTGAGAAGAAGATGCTGAACGGAAGGCTGGGTGCCTCCAACGAGCCATATGCGAACAAGCCGGCAAGATACCCGATGGTCGAGAAGACAAATGCCGTTCGCAAAGGTGCCGATGAGGCATTGCTGTTCGCCTTGTATGATGTACTTGAATTCATCCACAGAGCCAACGATGATGTGCGTAGGTCGGCATTCCGTTTCATGTTGTCGTTGGTCTGCCGTCTGCCCCCTAACAAGGCATCGGTGACAGCACTGCCTCCCATTGCGTCGTCAATTACGGATGTTGAAGCGTTCTTTGCCTTCCTTGGTGCTCATACAAAGGGTATTGCCTCTGTGGCGGTCTTGGCAGCGTTCTTCCACATGTTTTATCCTGCGGGAACAAAGATAAAAGTGCATCCTTCTACAGAGTCCGGTGCCAGTTCAAACGAAGTCGGCGACATAGATCTTGAGTTCGCGGATGGCAGAACATATGCTGTGGAGGTCAAAGACAAGTCATACTGCGATGTGGATGTAAATCACGCCTGTGAAAAAGCACTCCACTCTGGTGTGTCCAAGTTGGTCTTCGCTTCTGGTATGAATGCAGGACGATCTCGCGTTTCATGGGGAGCGCTTTCCGACTACTGGGCGGAGAAGGGCATAGAAT
>JAFUDL010000047.1 GCA_017459225.1 Kiritimatiellia bacterium | reverse complement strand
GCCGCTGGCGTCAAGCGTGTAGTACCAGGTGACGCCATCGACCACGTCAACGCCGTCGTCCAGAGCGGGATCTGGATCAGTGCCGGGATCCGGCTCTGGCTCTTCCCCTCCAATCACATCCGAATCCCACACCTTGAATTCGTCGATGAGGTAGGGAACGCGGCTGAAAGTACTAAAGCCGTCCTGAAGCGGAAAGTAGAGTTCACTAGGCTTGCCCATGACTGTCTTGAACTGATCGATGTTGACGCCGGCGAGAGCAGACTTTGCAACAATATTGCCGTCCAACTTCACAGCCACGATGCTTTCGGTGTCATCAGCAAGACCATTGATGTTCCATACGATTTCGTAGTGATGCCAATCAAGGTAGGAGTCGCCTTCTCCAAAGAGCTGTAAATAGCTTGATATATGGTCAGACGAATAACCATATTGATCATATTTATGCGACTCCACCGTGACGTTCCCATGCCAACAGCAGAATCCGCCACCTTCCCAGCCACTGACTGAAGACAACTGAAGGAACGAAACTGGCGAATTCTGCGTGCCAGTCACATTGAAACAGTAGAAGCGTGGCCATGCGCCGGAAGATATCCAAACACTGCTGGGCTGCATCTTCGCCCAGTATTCTATGCAACCCTTCTCCTGCGGGAGGCCATCCTCGAACGGAATCATCACTGGCGAAGTGCTATCCGGAATGTAGAGGGCATTACCCGATTTGCCTTCCATAAAGGCTGCAGTAGTGGTGCACGTGCCAGCAGATCCTACGGCTGGAGACGTCACCGAGGCTGCAGAATCCAAAGTGCTGTGATACACTAACGTTCGCTTCTTCTGCGCTGCATTGGCAGCGAAAAGAGCCAATACCACTAGCGCAACAAGATTCATCATCGAACTTTTAACTTTATTCATTGTCATCTCCTTCAAATCACATAGCAAGCGTTAAGTACTGTAAAAGAGCACATCACGTCTCGGCGACATGCGCAGTTTCTTTTTTTTAACGTCATGATTATACCAAATCACAGCTTCTGAGGCAACGCAAAAGTGGGGACCGAACACGGCCGCCGAAACTGACCACATTCCTACGGTTCGCGGCGAGGCATGGGCCTGAAGCGGCGCTGGAGACGCATCGCGCCGCCGCGACGCTCAAGAAAACGGGCGTGGGCCTCGCGGGCAGACGTCAGCTTTTCAACGGCCTCCGAGATTTCGACGTTATCCGGAAACCTCGCAGCAAGGCGTTCTGCCGCAGTGAGCGCACGGGCTATTTCCGTACCCCGCTTGTCGGAATTCTCCCTGTCAATCTCGGCGACAACCTTCGCCAGCGACTGCGCGGCGGATGCTGCTTCGCGCTCCGTCGCAGCAAGTGCGCGGTTTGTGCGAACATAGCCAACGGCGAGCGCGGCGACAAATGCGGCAAGGAGAATTGACGCGGCGACGATGCCAAACGCCGCAAGCGGATTGCGACGGGCGAAAAGGCGGAATCGGCGGAAGAGAAACGGCGGGTTCGCCGCGACGGGCTTGTGGGCAAGAAAGCGGCGAAGGTCGTCAAGCATTGCTTCCATGCTCTCGTAGCGGTGAGACGGCGCCTGCGCCGCCGCCTTGGCGCAGATGGCGGCGAAGTCGGCGTTGCCGAGGGGCGCAAGCTCGTGCAAGGTCACGCCAAGGGCATACTGGTCGCTTGATTCCGTCGCCTGGCCGCCGTTCAGCAATTCTGGCGCCATGTAGCGGCGTGTTCCGCCGTCGCCCGTCGAATTTGCGAGCCCGAAGTCGCCGAGCTTTGCAACGCCGCCTTCCCCGATGAAAATGTTGGACGGCTTCACATCGCGATGGATCACGCCGCAACGGTGGGCGTAGGCAAGCGCCTCTGCAATCTGGGCGCCAAGGCGGGCGGCTTCTTCGATTGTCGAGAAACGGCAGTGGTTTGCTGTCTGGCCGCGCATGAGTTCCATTGCAAACCACGACTGTTCGCCAACTATCCCCGCCGCATACACCTGGACAATGTTCGGATGGTGAAGCTGTGCGACCGTCCGCGCTTCGTCAGACGTTGGGCATGGCTGTTGCCCCGCAACCCCTGACTCATCATTTACCACCTTGAGCGCGACTTCGCGCCCAAGCGAGAGCTGTTCCGCAAGATAGACCGTTCCCATGCCGCCGCGTCCGAGAACGTCAGTCAGCTGGAAGTCAGGGATTTCGGGCGGCGGGCAGATGGCTGCCCGCCCTACCTCATCCTTCCCCAATTCGTCGAGTTCAGCCGCAAGCGAACGAAGCGCGTCGGTCATGGTGTCTTCTTGAAGCATGAGATCTCCATTAGCTTTTGCTGCAGGCGTTCAAGAGCGCGGACATAGCGCATGGACGCCGCCTTCGAATCAATGCCAAGCGCGGCGGCGCACTCCGAGTTGCCCATGCCGTCGAAGTGGCGAAGGACGATGATTGCGCGGTCGTTCTCGGGCAGCGAGGCGACAGCGGCGCGAAGGAGCGCATGACGCTCGTTGCGGTCGACGCGGGAAAGCGGGGATGTGACGTCCGCCGCGAACTGCCACCAGTTCAATGCGCCCGGCGCGCCTGTTTCCGTAGCTTCGTCTCTGACGTCGACTTCCTTGTAGGCATCGCGTGCCGCCGCCTGAAGATTGCGCCGTTCGATGCCGGCGAGCGTCTGGAGAAGAATCGCCCGCAGCTTGAAGTAGATCGGCACGTCCTCGTTCTGCGCGAAATACGTAAGGCGCTTTGCCGCCGCGAGATATATCTCCTGCATCACGTCCTCGTGGGATAGACGTTTCAGGAGAATCGGATTCAAACGCCTCTTGACAAGCGACAAGAGGCGGCCGCGGTGTTTCGCGAACGCCTCGGCGAGATCTTGTGATGTGAACTCATTTCCCATGCCGCATGTTCCACCACTTTTGCACGAAGATTCCCTTGAATGCCATGGATTATCCTCCACTTGTCCAAACTACTTCAGCGGCCACTTCCTGAATCTGCGCGAGTTCCCAACACGGGTTTTGGCACGGTGAGCGCGAAGGCGCTGTTGGCCAAGGCCATGAACGCCGCCGTGGCGAAGAGCACTCCGGACCCGAAACGGTCCCATATCCAGCCGCCGAGCAGCGCGTAGAACACGGTCACGACGTGGTTCACGGAGATGCCGGAGGAAAGGGTTGCCGTAAGCTCCTCCTGGGAGTCGGAGAGCGTGCGCGCGTAGAGGTTCGTCGCCATCGAGGCGTTGCTCAGCACGGCGTCGAGGACGTAGTTCACACACACCACCGCCACCGCCACGCGCGACGGAAACCAGTCCTTCGCGAAGCCGTATAGCAGACACACGAAGAAAAGCACGACCGTATCCCAGATCATCACGTTGCGGTACCCCCAGCGGTCCACGAGGCGCCCGATGAGGCGTCCGCCCCACAGCGCGGTGAAGAGCGCCGCCGCGGCAAAGAGCATCGCGACGTGCTGCGTATCCATGCCATAGACGCGGATCAGCACAAACGGCCCGAAGGTGAAGAAGACCTGCTTGCGCGCCCCGTAGAAGAGCTCCAGAATGTAGAACGTCGAGTATTTGCGCCGGAAGTAGAACGACGGGCGTGCGCGTTTCGCGAGGCCCGGCTCTTTCACGGACGCCGCGACGGCGAGGCTGACGGCGAGAAGCAGCGCCACAAGCACCCATGTCGCGTCATAGAACACCCGGCGCGGCGCATCCGCCCAGAAGTGCACGCCGAAATAGAAGATGGCCGCCACAAGGACGCTCCCCGCGACCGTACCGGCGTTGATTGCGCCCGTGACGATTCCGAGCGACTCTCCGCTCCGTCCTTCCCGGGCGATCGAGAGCGCAAGAGACTGTCGAACGGGCATGACGAGATGCTCCCCCAGCGCCCAGACGACGATGAACGCGACGGCCCACGCCCATCGCACCGGCACCAGCAGCAGCATCGCCGCAACAAGAGAACAGGCCGTGCCGAAACGCAGAACCCTCCAGTCGGAGAACCGGTGGAGCGCGGCGAAAATCGCCACGAGCAGCACGCCCGGCGTCTCGCGCAGGAACTCCAGCACTCCGCGGTCGAAACCGTTGATGTTGTATGTCTCCACAAGGAAGTTGTTGAACGCCGCACCGAAGCAGCCGATGCCTATGCCCCACACTAGAATGCTGGTGAAGAAGGCGCCCGCCCCGGTTCCCGGGCGGCATACTGCTTGATATGAGGAAAGTGGATTGTTCATTTTTTCGGCCTTGACTGATCACGGCCAGAATCGGCACACGGCCGTAGCCACGCATACTCCCGTGACCATTCCCCAGCACACCTCCTTGCGCGTATGGCCCAGGAGCTCCTTGAGATGCGTCATCGTAGGCAGCTGATGCGCCTTGACGAGGTTCTTCATGATGCGGTTGAGCACCTTGGCCTGCTCGCCGGCGGCATGGCGCACGGTGGCGGCGTCGAACGTGGTCACTGCCGTAAAGCCGAGCGCGAGCATGGCGATCGGCGAACCGAAACCCTCGGTGAGGCCTATAGAAGTGGCGAGGCCCGTCACCATCGCAGAATGCGCGCTCGGCATGCCGCCGGTGGAGACGAGGTACTCGAAGTCCACCGACCTCGTCTTCACCGCGGAGCGCACTATCTTGATCGTCTGCGCCGTGATCCAGGCAAGAAACGCGGACCAGAACCACGGATGCAGAAAGTAGTTCCCCGGATTGAAGTCTCTTATCACGTTTGCGAAGAGCATGCGCACCTCTAGATGCGCTGTTCGCCTTCGACGAACACGGCGCAGACGTCGAACGTCTTCGGGTCGAGAACGGCGAGGTCGGCGATGAAGCCCTTCTCCACCTTGCCGAGCTTTCTGCCGAGGCCGAGCTCAATCGCCTGGTTCCAGCTCGTGACGCGCACGAGATCCTTGAGCGGAAGCCCCGTCACCTCGGCGAGGTTCTTGAGGCCCTTGTTGAGCCAGAGCGTGGAGCCCGCGAGGTTGCCGCCCTCGACGAGGCGGGCCTCGCCGTTCTTGAGGGCCACCTTGAGGCCGCCCATCTCGAACTCGTAGCCGTCGGGACAGTGCGAGCAGCGGAGGGAGTCGGTGATCATCTGCACGTGCGCGAGGTCGCGCTTCCAGAAGACGAGGCGCAGCATGTCGTCGCAGAGGTGGATGCGGTCGCAGATGACCTCGGTGTTCAGGTCGTCCAGCAGGAAGCCCGCGCCCACAATGCCGATCTCGCGGTGGTGGAGCTTCGTCATCTGGTTGCAGAAGTGCGTGAGGTGCCTGAGGCCCTTGTCGTACGCAGGCAGGAGCTGGGCGAACGTGGCGCCGGTGTGCCCGCAGCTCGGAACGATGCCGTTTGCGAGGCAGTCCTCCGCGAACTTGGCGCCGCCGGGCATCTCGGGCGCAAAGCTCACCATCTTGACGGGCGAGATGGCCGAGATCGCGAGCACCTCGCGCATGTTGGGCTTGCGCACGAATGCGGGGTTCTGCGCGCCGCAGCAGGCGGGGTTGATGAACGGCCCCTCGAGGTGGATGCCGATCGCCTTGGCGAAGCGCTCGTTCTTCTTGTAGGCGGCAACGGCCTTCGCGGCGGCCTTGAGCGTCGAGTTCGCCACGGTGAGGGTGGTGGGCAGGAAGCTGGTGCAGCCTTCGGCGAGCTTGGCCTCGGCGATCTTCTCGATGGCCTCTGGGGTGGCGTCGCACACGTCGAATCCGCTAGCGCCGTGCAGATGCACGTCGATGAAGCCCGGCACGAGGTACTTGCCGCGCAGGTCCACCACCGTTCCGAAGCCCGCGGAGGGCACAGCCTCCTGCGTGACGAGCGCGATCTTCGCGCCTTCAAGCACCACGTTCGCGCGCCGCAGGTCGAGGTCGGGCGAGATCACGTGCGCGTTCCTGATGAGAGTTCTCTGCTTCTTGGATGCCATTTCGATTTCCTTTCTCGTGAATATTCTCTTCGCAATCTGCTCTAGAGCATGCGCAGGCGCACGTGGGCGCCGCCAGTCGCGCCGCTCTTCGATATCTCCTCAAGCGCGGCGTCGACGGCCTTCGCGGCGGCGGGATGGGTGAGCACGACGACGGGCACGAACCCGCCGGCGTCCACGTCTGCCGCCTTCTGGGCGGCGGCGGAGATCGAGACGCCGTGGCGGCCGAGTATGGACGCTATCTGCCCGAACGCGCCCGCGCGGTCGGCCACGCCGAATCGCAGG
>JAFUDL010000446.1 GCA_017459225.1 Kiritimatiellia bacterium | reverse complement strand
TTTTTGTAGGCGTTGATGTCAATGAAGCTGAATACAAGCCGCGAGGTGTATTGCGCCACCTGGTCACCCAGCCGTTCGAACATCGCGAGAATGTCAGAGACCGAGAGTTTGTCGGTCAGGATCAGCGGATCGAACCGCCAGACGACACGATCTTTCCCCAACCTTTCGTACAATCGCTTGAACGTTTCCACGCGCTCGTCAAGTGGTGGAACGCGCGGCTCGATGCGTTCGGCGTCGTAGTCGTTGAGCGTAAACTGGAAGTAGTAGTTCGGGCAGATAGCATCAAGCGCATCGAGATGTGCGAGCATCGGCCTTGGGTTCTTCGACCAGAACACAACACATCTCATCTTCTTGAAGCCCACGTAGAGCGGCACGCCATTGAACGGATTGAACCACTTCACATACCCGGCTTCCAGTCGTTCCATGAACCAATCGGAATAGAAAGCCGGAATGTCAGTCGAACGACTCGCGGAGACAATGACCGGCATCTGGGCCAGCACCTTCGTGCCGTCCGCGATTTCGATCTCCTCTTTCTTCCACGATGTCATTGTTATGCCCTTTATATTACGTTGCGGTCACGCGGGACGCGTGACCCTACCTTTGCCGCGGTCATCCGATCACCTCCCAATGACCGAAGCGCTTGCCTCCGACTTTTCTGATACGCTTGGCTTTCTTCAATCGCTTTATGGCTTGTTCTATGCCACGAACTGAAAGACCAACTACGTTAGCGACTTGATCTAGCGTGGCACGTGGATTGGTTTTTAGGATGCTAAGCACATGATCACATGTCCAATCCACACTCCAATCCACACTCTTATCCACACTCTTATCCACACTCTTAACCGAACTTTGCGGACGCGGCATGACCATGACAAAGTCATCGTCATCTTCGATTTGCCATTGAGGGTCGGGAAGTCCCCATTCGCGGCAGCGGGCAATGATGTCGCTTGTGCCTGTCTTGCGCTCTTGCGCCGGGACTTCCTCGAAAAGAAACACGTCAAAGAATCGCCCGAGTATCGCGTCCTTGCGCACGTACTCGGCGAGCGCCTTGCGTTCCTTCGCGAACTCGCGTTGGACGCTACTGATGAAAATTCGTTGGCTCATGCCTTGTCTCCACGGCAAAGTATATCAAATTTCCCGATGCCTATACACTTCGCCTTTGTCAGCACCGCCGGGGAGGTGCCCATGCCCGCGACGAGGATAGTGCGCGTGGGGAACCCCAAAGGTCCCCCATGCGTGCTTCTAGGCGAAACGATGCTCTTCTCGCGAATTATCATACCGGTAGTATATCATAATTTGCGCGTCTCGTCACAACATAACGGCCGCAAGAAAACGTTCGATGAGGGAATCCACTTCATCCCACGTCTTCACCGCCTTCACCCAGCGTTCGGGTATCGCGTCGAAGCCGTAGTACGCGCCGGCGATCTGGCCATAGACGGCGCCGATGGTGTCGGAGTCGCCGCCAAGATTGACGGCGGCGACGAGTCCGTCAGCAAACGTCTCCGTGGTGTTGAACGCCCAGAGCGCGGCATCAAGTGTCGACACCGCCCAGCCGGAGTTGTTCACGAGCGAACGGTCCAACTCCTTGCCAGGCCCCGCTTTCGTGCGCGCGCCGGCGAGATGCTCGTCAAGAACGCCAGCGAACTTGTCACATACCGCCCTCACCGCGCTCGACGCGTGCGTCACGTCGCTCACTTCGTGGATGATCTCAGGCCGCCCCAGCGCGCGGGCGATCAGGTAGCTCGGCGCAAAGCGCATGATCGAGCCGTTCCCCTGCGACTCCTCGCTTCCGTTCACGAGCGAACCCGTGCTCGAGAACGCCATCACCGAGTCGTATGTGGCATTGCCCACGTCAAAAGAGCTGCCCTCAATCGAGGAGAGATAACCCTCCTTCAACCACTTAACGAACGTTTCGGCAACGTCCTTCAGGTCGTAGCCGCCCTTGCGGACAAACGAATCCATCACGCACATCGCCATCGAACCATCGTCCGTCCAGTAGCCGGCCGGCAGACCGAAGACGGGACACGGCACCATCTCCGTGATCCACGGATGCGAATCACGCCCCGAGAACTGAATGGGGCTTCCGAAGGCATCGCCAACGACAAGTCCCCACAGCATTCCCTTTCTCTTGTTATTCCCCATCGTTCTTCCTTGCTTTCTTTCAAACCTTCAAACCCCGAAACATCGAAACCCCGAAACTTCGAAACCTACCTGCTCCTGAAGTCACGGTCCACATGCGTGCGGATTTGCATTCAGGTGTTGACTCTCCTTCGGTAGAGCTTAGCGCGGGCGTGGCCGCGTCCGCCAAGGTCTTCCCATTCGCCCTCGCACACCTCGAGGAGCGGATCCTTCGTGGCGGTTAGCTGGCGGCGGAAGTTGGGACTGTTGCCGATGCTGATCGAGCCGCGCGTGAGGTACTGATAGACGTCGATGTAGTTAGAGAGCGTGAACTTCTCCGGCAGAAAGAAGAACACGAGCTTTCTCATGTCGAAAGAGAGCAGCCTGAGGAACGACTGCGCGATGATCTCGGCGTGGTCGAAGGCGAGAGGCGAGTCGTCCACGCCAGTCACCGTGCCGCCGCCAAGGTCTTCGTCGCGGTACGTTCCCGTGATGCGGAACTCCAGCTTGTCGCCGTCGTAGAACGGGAG
>JAFUDL010000445.1 GCA_017459225.1 Kiritimatiellia bacterium | reverse complement strand
GAAGTATCTTGCCGTGCAGGACGTCTCCTTTGCCCGTGCGGCGAACGACGCGGCTGAGGATGTGGCGAAGCTGGGCGGTGGAAACGTGTTCGTGGCGCTTGCCCCGCAGGAGGGCGCGCGCCAGATAGACGAGTCGCTCACGTGCCATCTCACGAAGACGGTGCGAAGCGGAGATGGCGCGCGCTTTCTCCTGGCGGGAGGTTCGGCTTTCCGCTCGGACCCGTCGCTCGACGCGCGGATGCGTTCTGGCGAGCTGAAGCTTGCGGGGTCGTATTCGGTTTCGCGGGAGAAGGGCGTGCGCCGCGCGGACGTGAAGGGGGCTGCGCTTCTGCTGCTGCAGAATGCGTCGATTCCCGCCCCGGCGCCCGAGGAAATGCCGGCGAACGGCGTAAATCGTTTTCTTGGCCTCCTTTCCCTCTTCGCCACGATCGCGGTTGCGTCGTGTTCGCTGGGAAAGGTCATCGGCGTGGGCTGTGGCCGCGAGTGCGGCGGAACGGCGCAAATGAGAACGCCTCGTGCGGACGCTTGACAGCGCGGCGCGATTATTGTATTCTGTTAACAATTCGGACGAGATTCCAGCCTTGGGCGAGACTGCGTGCCGAACAAATAACCAAGGAGCAAAAATGAAGACCGGAATGATTCACGCAGCCGCGGCTCTTGCGGTGGCTGGTTGCTGCATGTGTACGCCCTGCAATGGCAAGGACGCCGATGCGCCTGCTGCGGCGAAAACAACGGGTGACGATGCAAAGGCCGTTGCCGTCGAGGTGAATGGAAAGAAACTCACGTATTCCGAGCTGAACACTGACGTCGCCACTATACTTCTCACGCAGAAGATCCCAGAGGAGCAGCTTGAGGAAGCCAAGAAGTTTTTCCGCGCGCAGATGGTGCAGCAGTTCGTAATGAAGACGATCCTTCTTGAGGAAGCGAAGAAGAAGGGCGTGAAGGTGCTGGACGAAGACCGCAAGAAGGCAGAGGCCGAGATTCTCACTGGCAGCGCGAAGCGTCCAGGCGCGCCGAAGACGATTGCCGAATTCTTCGAGAAGCATCCTCTGGGCAAGGCGCGCGCCAAGAGCGAGTTTGAAGACTCTCTTGTCATCAATAAGCTCATCGAACAGGAGGTGGTGTCGAAGGTGCAGGTTGACCAGAAGAAGGTCGAAGAGGTGCTGAAGAGCGCCGAGGAGAAACTCAAGAGGTCCCAGAATGCTGAAGCCGCAATCAAGGAGATCAAGAAGAGTCTTGAAGGACTCAAGGGCGATGCGCTGAAGGAGAAATTCGCTGAGATCGCGAAGGAGAAGAGCGACTGCCCCTCTAAGGCTCGCGGCGGCGATCTGGGCGAGTTTGTGCGCGGCCAGATGGTGAAGGAGTTCGACGAGGTGGCGTTCAAGATCGAGCCTCTGGTGGTGTCCGAGCCTGTGAAGACGCAGTTCGGCTGGCACCTCATCCTGGTGACGAAGAAGACCCCCGCTGTGCCGGCGAAGGGCGACGAGCCGGAGTCGCCCGAGAAGGTGCAGGCTTCGCACATTCTCATAAAGACGGACGCGCCAGGCAAGGTCCCCACAAAGGACGAGGTCGAGAAGATGCTGCGCCAGCAGGGCGCCATGTCCAACATCCGCAAGTATATTGACGGACTGCGTGCTGCGGCGAAGATCACGGCGCCAGACTTCCCTAACCTCACCAAATAGTCGGAAGTACGCGGCTTGACAACGCGATAAGGTTATTGTATCATCTTTAACCATCTTTGCGCGGCATCCCTGCTCGGCGGGGATGCGTGCCAAGAAGGAACAACAAGGAGCATAAATGAAGATTGGAATGATTCTCGCGGTCGCGGCTCTTGCAGTGGCCGGTTGTGGCAAGAAGGACGAGGGAACGCCCGCGCAGCCTGACGCGAAGCCCGCGCCCGCCCCTGCGCCCGCTGCTGCGGCGCAGAAGAAGTCCGCGCCTGTGGACATGAAGGCCGTGGCCGTGGAGGTGAACGGCAAGAAGCTGACCTTCGGCGAATTGGACGCCGATGCAACGAAGACGATCGAACTGCAGCAGGTCCCCGCTGACCAGGTCGAACAGGCCCGCAAGTACTTCTATGAACAGCTGGCGCAGCAGTTCGTAATGAAGACGATTCTCCTTGATGAGGCTAAGAAGAAGGGCGTGAAGGTTACGGAGGAGGACCGCAAGAAGGCTGAATCCGAGATGTTCAAAGCCAACACGAGACGTCCTGGCTCGCCCAAGTCTTTTGCTGAAGTGATTGAGAAGCATCCGTTCGGCAAGGAGCGTGGCAAGCAGGAGCTGGAAGACTTTCTCGTCATCCGGAAACTTCAGGATCAGGAGGTCGTCTCCAAGGTGACCGTGGATCCGAAGAAGGTCGAAGATGTGCTCAAGAGAATGACGGATCAGGTGAACAAGGCCAAGAACGCCGAGCCGAAGATCAAAGAGCTCAAGAAGAGCCTCGATGGTCTTAAGGGCGATGCGTTGAAGACCAAGTTCGCGGAACTCGCCAAGGCGAATAGCGATTGTCCGTCAAAGGACAACGGCGGCGATCTCGGTGAGTTCACGCGCGGGAAGATGGTGAACGAGATTGAGGATGTGGCGTTCAAGATCGAGCCGCTTGTCGTGTCCGATCCAGTGAAGACGCGGTTCGGCTGGCATCTGATCATGGTTACGAAGAAGGTTCCTGCCGTGGAGCCGAAAGGTGCCACGCCTGCCTCGCCCGAGAAGGTGCAGGCTTCGCACATCCTTATCAAAACCATGGACGTTCCAGCAGAGGTTCCCTCGAAGGAGGAGATCGAACATTCCCTGCGCCTGCAGAATGCCCAGGCTCCTCTTCGTGATTACATTATGGGATTGCGCGCTGCAGCGAAGATCGTGGCGCCCACTTTCCCGAGCCTCAATCCGCCGCCGCCCAAGCCTGCAGCCCCTGCGGCTGCCAAGCCTGCTGCACCTGCTGCCAAGCCTGCGCCTGCCAAGATCGAGTCGAAGCCCGTTGAGGTGAAACCTGCGGCCAAGCCCACGGCCAAGATCGAGTCGAAGCCCGTCGAGGTGAAGCCTACGGCCAAGCCTGCCACCCCGGCTCCCGCACCTGCGGCCAAGCCTGCGCCCGTTGCGCCCGCAGCGCCAAAGAAGAACTAAGAGGCAAAGCACATCTGTGCCAGCAAGAACGTCGGGCACCCCCCGGCGTTTTTGTTTTTCTTCAACTCCCCACGGGGACAGTCCCCACGAACCACGAACCACGAGCCACGAACCACTTCAAGAAACGGCGAGACAATCCAACTGCTAAATGGTATACTATTGCCCATGAAAAACAATAACTTAATTCGTTTCGCGGCGTTCTGCGCCGTTTCCATCGCATGCGCGGCAGCGGAATGCGCGCCGCTCATCCAGGCACATCGCGGCTCGCGCGGCGAGTACGACGACAACGCCCTCGGCGGGTTTGCGAGATGTCTGGAACGAGGAATACGCGGGTTCGAGACGGACGTGCGCTTCTCAAAGGACCATCAGCTCGTCATCATGCACGACAACCGCGTGGACCGCACCACGGACGGCAGGGGCGTGGTGGAGGAGATGACCTTTGCCGAAATCAGGAAGTGCCGCATCAGGAACTGCTCCGAGCCCGTCCCCACTCCCGGCGATATATTCCAGCTGCTCAAGGGCCGCGCCGACACCTTCATCGAGATCGAGATGAAGGCGTATCCGAGCGCCTTCTACACGCCGGAGGTGCTTGAGAAGTACTGCATCGCGCTCAACAGGCTCGCGAAGGAGATGCTCGTGCCCGGCACCTTCGCATTCACCTGCTTCAACCAGACCACTCTCAGAACCATGCGCAAGGTCGATCCCGCCGCGAAGCTCGGCTACATCATGGGCGGCGCGCTAACCGATCCCGACCTCGAATTCGCGAAGTCCATCGGCTGCTGCTCCGTTGCGCCCAGCCTGCGCAATACCACGAAGGAGATGGTTGACAAGGCCCACGCCCTCGGCATGACGGTGTGCCTGTGGATGGTGCAGAACGCCGCCGACTACGGCGAGGCCGCGGCGAAGGGGGCCGATCGCGTGACGAGCGACTATCCGATGCTGCTGCAGGACCGCGTGAACGGCAGACGAAAGAAGCTCGTGTGCCTGGACCTCGACGCCACGCTTTGCCAACACCGCTCGCCCGTTCCCAAGAAGAACATGCGCGCCCTCTCGGCGCTCAGGGACGCCTCCTTCAAGTGCATCATGGTGGGCGCCGGAAACGCCCAGCGCATCTACGGGCAGATGGAGAACTATCCCATCGACATAGTGGCCAACTACGGCATGCAGGAGTCCACCGTCTCCAACGGGCAGTTCATGGTGGTGTGCGCCGTCACGAACGCGGTGGACAGGCAGTTCTTCCGCGAGAAGACCGACTACCTTCGCCGCAAGTACGGCTACACCGCGTACGACGGCGAACCGCTGGAGTTCCACGCCTCCGGCATGGTGACGTTCGCGCTTCTGGGCACGAAGGCGCCTTCCGAGAAGAAGCTCGCCTTCGACCCGGACCGCCGGAGGCGCCGCGCGATGTACAGGGAGGTGTGCGACATCTTCAAGGGCTACTCGGTCTATATCGGCGGCTCCACGAGCTTCGACTTCGCCGGCCCGCAGTACAACAAGTACGACGCCACTCTCGACTGGGCGCGCCGCCACGGCTACAAGCCGGAGGATGTCGTGTTCGTGGGCGACGACTTCGCCGACGGCGGCGGCGACAGCCACGTTCGCATCAAGGGCATGGACCGAATCGTGATAACGGACTACCGTAAGTTTCCGCAGGCGGTGTCGGTTCTTCTGAAGTGAAGCGCCGCTGGCTCTGATTCGCGCTGGCGTTTACGCCTGTTTTTTGATAAAATATTCGCCGTTTTTTCACGACAACGGATTTTCATGGCAATGGAGAAAGAGATGTTCAAGCCGGTATCGAACAAGGCCCAGTTCCCCCAGATGGAGGAGGAAGTGCTCAAGTATTGGGCCGAGGGCGATGTGTTCAAGAAATCCCTTGCGCGCAATGCGGGCAAGGAGCGCTACAAGTTCTACGACGGGCCCCCGTTCGCGACGGGCCTGCCGCACTACGGCCATCTGCTGGCCGGCACGATCAAGGACATCGTGCCGCGCTATCAGACCATGCGCGGCAAGTATGTGGAGCGCCGCTTCGGCTGGGACACGCACGGCCTTCCCATCGAGGCGCTGGCGCAAGACGCCCTCGGCGTCTCCGGCACGCCCGAGATCAAGGCGCTTGTCGTGGACAAGTTCAACGAGCAGTGCCGCTCGATGGTGCTCCGCTACGTCTCCGAATGGCGCAAGACCGTCACGCGCATGGGCCGCTGGGTCGACTTCGACAACGACTACAAGACCATGAACCCGGAGTTCATGGAGACCATCTGGTGGGTGTTCAAGCAGCTGTGGAACCAGGGCCGCGTCTATCGCAGCCACCGCATCATGCCCTACTCCTGGAAGCTCTCCACGCCCCTCTCGAACTTCGAGGCCGGAAGCAACTACAAGGACGTGCAGGATCCCACCGTGACGGTGCGCGTTCGCGTGGTGAGCGGCTCGTTGCCCGCGAACCACGAAACCGTCTACCTCCTCATCTGGACCACCACCCCCTGGACCCTCCCGGAGAACCTCGCAATCTGCGCCGGCGCGTCGATCGACTACGTGGCCGTTCGCGATCTCACCGACGACGCCAGGCCCATCTACGTGATGGCCAAGGCGCGCCTCGCGACGATCTTCAAGAAGCCCGAGCAGTACGAGACTGTGGCCGAGTTCAAGGGCGATGCCCTCAAGGGCTGGCGCTACGAGCCTATCTTCCCGTACTTCGCCGCAAAGGAGGCGGAGGGCGCGTTCACGGTGCTGAACGACGACTACGTGACCACCGACGACGGCACGGGCCTCGTGCACATAGCGCCCGCGTACGGCGAGGACGACTTCCGCGTGTGCAAGGCGAACGGAATCGAGGCGTTCGCGGATCCGCTCGACTCTAGCTGCAACTTCACGGACGAGGTGCCGGAGTACAAGGGGCGCTTCTGCAAGGACTGCGACAAGGACATCATCAAGCGCCTCAAGGCCGAGGGCAAGCT
>JAFUDL010000046.1 GCA_017459225.1 Kiritimatiellia bacterium | reverse complement strand
TCTCGTTCAACTTCACTGATCTCGAGACGCCGCCCGTCCTCGCCGGAACCGCGGTGGACGCCGGCAAGGTGAACGTGAAGATATCCGCGGCCGCGGAAGGGATTCCGAAGTCTGCCTTCTTCACGCTCACGAGCGGCATGGACTTCACGGGGATGGACGTGGGCCTCGTCGATGCGCCGAGGTGGGCTGATTCGATCTACGTGCGCAGCGGCGACATCGTGCTTCGCGTTAAGAAAGGCACCGCCCTGTTCGTGCGGTGACCTGGCGCCCAGCCATTTTGTCCATTTTCCCTCGCCACAAAAGCGCGGAAAAATGGTACAATATCTGCCATGAAAAAAGACACGTTGAGGAAAGTACGCATTACCGACACCACGCTGCGCGACGCCCACCAGTCCCTATGGGCCACGCGCATGCGCACGGACGACATTCTCAAGATCGCCTCGGCGATCGACGACGCCGGCTACTACTCGCTTGAATGCTGGGGCGGCGCCACGTTCGACGTGTGCATGCGCTTTCTGCGCGAGAACCCCTGGGAGCGTCTGCGCCAGATCAAGGCAGTCTGCAGGAAGACTCCTCTCCAGATGCTGCTGCGCGGCCAGAACATCCTCGGCTACAAGCACTATCCCGACGACATCGTGGAGCGCTTCGTGGCCCTCGCCTGCGAGAACGGCATGGACATCTTCCGCGTGTTCGACGCGCTCAACGATCCCCGCAACCTCGAGAAGGCGATATCGAGCGTGAAGAAGTACGGCGGCCACGCGCAGGGCACGATATCGTACACTACCTCGCCAGTACACACCGTGGATGCCTACGTCAAGCTCGCCAAGGAGCAGGAGGCGATGGGCATAGACTCTCTCGCCATCAAGGACATGGCCGGCATCCTCACTCCCGGCGCGGCGCGCGAGCTAGTGGGCGCGCTCGTGAAGGCACTGCCCGAAATGCCCATTCAGGTGCACTCCCACATGACAAGCGGCATGGCCACGGCGATGTACATGGCCGCGGTGGAGGCTGGCGCGGGCTGCGTGGACACCGCGATCTCCACGATGAGCTCGTTCTCAAGCCAGCCGCCGTGCGAGTCGATGGCCTCGATTCTGGAGTCGGAGGGATTCTCCACCGGCCTCGACATGAAGAAGCTCGCCGAGATCAACGCATACTTTGCTGAGCTCAAGAAGACGCGCCAGCCGGCTTCAAGCGCCAAGATGGAGCCCGTGGACGCCGGCGTTCTGGTGCATGCGATTCCAGGCGGCATGATCTCGAACCTCCGCAGCCAGCTCGCTGCGCAGGACGCGCTCGACAGGCTTCCCGAAGTGCTTGAGGAGCTGCCGAAGACGCGCGCCGACATGGGCTATCCGCCGCTCGTCACGCCCACTTCGCAGATCGTCGGGGTGCAGTCCGTGCTGAATGTGCTCTCCGGCAAACGCTACTCGATGGTGACCGACGAGACGAAGCACTACGCCGCAGGATACTACGGCCGCACGCCCGCGCCGATCGACAAGAAGCTTCAGAAGAAGCTCATCGGCGAGCTCAAGCCCATCACGTGCCGTCCCGCGGACCTGCTGAAGCCCGGCCTTGCCGCCGCAGCGAAGGACATCCCCCCGAAGCTCATCAAGGCCGAGGAGGACATCCTCAGCTACTGCCTCTTCCCCGAAGTGGCGCTTGAATACTTCAAGTGGCGCGCCCAGAGCGACGACGCGAAGGATCCCATCCCCGCCGACCTGGAGATGCAGAATGGCGCTGCCGGAAAGGAGGCGTGCCCTCACGCCGCAGTCGATCCTGAAACCGCCAAGTTCGCCGAGATCGGCCGCGCCTTCGCGGCGCTCATGGCTGCATGCGGCGGCACGAAGGCGGATCTTTCCGCAGTGAAGCTAGGTGTAGCGGCGCCAAGCGGAAGAGTCGGGGAAGCGGCGCCCTCGCCGCTTCAGGCAGGAGGAAGCGACAAGGATGTCGCTTCCCAGGTCAAAGAGCCTGCTGGCACGCCCGTGAAGGCGCCGCTGAACGGCACGTTCTACCGTAGCGCGAGTCCCGGCAAGCCCGAGCTCGCCAAGGACGGCGCGTCGGTGAAGGCGGGCGACGCGTGCTGCATCGTCGAGGCGATGAAGCTCTTCAACCCGATCAAGGCCACCGCCACAGGCACCATCACGTTCGTCGCCAAGCACGGCTCGCCAGTCGCGAAGGGCGACACGCTTGCCGTGATTGCATAGTCAAGACGGAAAGGAGACATCTATGGACTTCACAACCGCAGCATGGATATGGCTCTACGTGGGTGCATTCCTGATGCTCGCCGAGCTCGCGAGTCCAGGGTTCGTCATCTTCTTCTTCGGCCTTGGCGCCGCCACAGTGGCTGGCGCTAAATGGCTCATACCGGGTTTGTCGCTCTCCTGGCAGCTCGCGCTGTTCTCTATTCTTTCGATCTTCTATCTTGTGGTGCTGCGCAAGTGGGTGAAGAACGTGTTCATGGGCGACACGGCCGAGACGCAGAAGATTGCAAGCGAATACGTGGGGCGCGTAGGCAAGGTGGTTGAGGCCATCCGCCCGGAAGTGCCGGGGCGCATCATGCTCGGAGATGCCGAGTGGTCTGCATCGTCCGCCGTCGAAATTGCTCCGGACTCCATGGTGAAAGTGGTCGCACAGGACAACCTTACGCTCGTTGTCGAGCCCGTCTAGCGGCACCGCTCGCGCGGAAAAAGAAATTCAGATGAACACCATGGGGGACAGTCCCCGCGGGCAACACCATGGGGGACAGTCCCCGCGGGCAACACCATGGCAACACCATGGGGGACAGTCCCCGCGGAAATGCAAAGAGAATGCAAAAAACGCGCCGTCTGCTTGCGGCGTTTCGCCCGTTGTGGTAGAATATGGGGCGTCAGAAGAAAAGGAGCAATTTAGGAAATGATTACATACGACTACACAGGCGTCGTCGAGCTCGTGGGCGAGACCAAGGCGTTTGGTACAAACGGCTTCACGAAGCGCGAGCTCGTGGTGGGCAATGACGTCGATAGTATGAACAAGTACCCGAATCCGGTCCTGTTCACCTTCAAGAAGGAACGCTGCTCTCTGTGCGACGCGGTGAAGCAGGGCGACCGCGTCAAGGTGCAGTTCACAATCGATGGCCGCCGCTGGGACGGTCCGAACGGCACGAGATATTTCACGGACCTCACCGGATGGAAGATCGACGTCCTCAACGCGGACGGTACCTCCACCGAGCCCGTCCCCGCGCCTCCCGAACCGCCGGCCGCCGTCGATGACGCCGCTGCCAGCGATCCCGACGACCTGCCATTCTGATTGCGTTTGAAGACCTGGGGCGAAATCCTCGCGCTTGGCGGCGCGTATCTTGCCGAGAAGGGCGTTCCCGATGCGACGACCGCGGCGGAGCTGCTGGCGGCGCGTCTTCTGAAGTGCGGCCGCGGTTTTCTGCATCCGCATCTCGCCGAAGTGCCCGAAGAGCGCCATGTCGAGGCGATGCGCCGCGGCATGGCGCGCCTTGTGAAGGGCGAGCCGGTGCAGTACGTGCTGGGAGAGTGGGATTTCCGATCGCTCACGCTGAAGTGCGACTCCCGCGCGTTGATTCCGCGTCCAGAGACCGAGGAGCTGGTGACGCGCGCGCTCAGGTTCCTGCGCGCGCGCCCTGCCT
>JAFUDL010000444.1 GCA_017459225.1 Kiritimatiellia bacterium | reverse complement strand
CCGAAGCCCGCTTCACGCGAGACCTTCTGCGCCCGCGTCGCAAGGAACACACTCTCAGACTTCATCGACATCATGAACGCAGACAAGCGCGGATTCAGGGTGAAGCATCTCTCAATTACCGAGCGGTCAAGGAAAGAAATCGAAGCGGGAGAAGTGAGCGCAGAATGTCTCGCGGATGACCGCCGCGACAGCGTCCGCGACATGGAGTTCAGAATCGACGTCGAGATTCTGCGCAATCGTCTGCCATCGCATCTCCGTGTCGTGCTGGACATGCTCCTCGAAGAGTGGCCGCATTACCTGATTCGCCAGCAGATGGGCATCTCGAACGACAAGTACGAAAGGCGCTATCTTAGTCCGAATCAGAAGCTCGCCGCCGACCTTGACTTCGAGCCTTCCGACGATGACGCGTTCATCGACAAGATGTATGTTTTCCACCGCAAGGTGCGCAAAATGAGGCGCGAGCGCGAGCGCCGGATGGGGAGGTGAGCCGACGATGAGAAACATGGAAATACCCCGTTGCTATTCACAGGGCATTACGGCATCATGTGTTCCGATAACTGATGCGGAAGCTGGAACCATGAGCAGAAAGGACGACAAGGCAAAGCTCAGAGCGGAGATCGACGCCTTACGAGACTACGATCCCGAAAGGCTGCGCCGCCGCTATCATGAGCTGACAGGCGTGGACGCCGCCACCTTCGGTGCGCGGTTCCTCCAGCGCCGGTGCGCCCATCGTCTTCAGGAGCTTGCGTTAGGCGGCCTGACGGCGGCGGAACTCGAGACCCTTGCCTACATCGCCGACCACGACCCGCAGATCAACAAGTCGCTCCGCGAAGCACCACGCTCCGCGAACGACTCGCGAGGCGTGACCTACCGCCGTGAGTATCACGGACAGATCTACGAGATGCGCTCGCTCGGTGGCGGAAGGTACGAATACGCCGGCAAGATCTACACCTCGCCGACAGCAATCGTCCGCGCCATCACAGGCAAGAGCCACTACAACGGCGTCGCATGGTGGGGACTCAAACCGCGAAAGGACTGAAGGACATGGAAAGAACCAACAGACCAGTTCGCGTCGCAATCTACACGCGCAAGTCCGTCGAGGACGCGGAGGACAAGCAGTTCAACTCAATCGACGCCCAGCGCCAGATGTGCGAGAGCTTCATCGCCGCCAAGGCTGCCGAAGGATGGATCGCCCTGCCGGAGCGGTTCGATGACTACGGCTACAGCGGCGGCGATCTCAACCGCCCCGCCTACCGTCGGCTGATCAACCAGTGCGAACAGGGGTTGATCGACAAGATCATCGTGTTCCGTATCGACCGCATGACCCGAAGCACAAAGGACTTCTGCGAGTTCGACGAGAAGATGAAGAAGCTCGGGATCGGGTTCACCTCTGTTTCGGAACCGTTCGTCGACACCTCGTCGCCAATGGGCGAGCTCGTGGTGAACCTCATCGTCTCCTTCGGGCAATGGGAACGCAAGACGATCCAGGAGCGCATCCAGCGGCACTTCCGGACGGCGCTCGACCAAGGCTACTTCGTCGGGGGAATCCCTCCATACGGCTACAAGGTCGAGAACCAGAACCTCGTGCCGGATCCCGACACGGCGAAGAACGTCCCACGCATCTTCAAGCTCTTCCTGCAGCACAGATCGGCGAAGAAGGTGGCGGCGCAACTCCAGTCGGAGGGAATCGAGCGTTTCCCCGGAAGGCCGTGGACGGTCCAGTCGATCCACAACTGCCTCCGCAACGTCCGCTACGTCGGCGATGCGAACAGCCACGGGAAAATCGTCAAGGGACGCCAGCAGCCGCTGATAACGCGGGACCTCTGGGACAAGGTTAACGGGATGCTCAAGGTCTCGGCGAACCAGCCCGCCAAGCGTTCGGCCTGCCCCGAAACGGCGATCTTCCAGGGGCTTGTCTTCTGCGGCCATTGCAAGCGCCCCATGTCGTACCGCTGGAGCAAGAAGAACACCCTGGGGGTTCGGAAGTACTCCTACTTCGTCTGCCAGCAGGACATGCGCAAGGGCGTCTCCACCTGCCCAATCCGCCACGTCAGCGTCACGACGGTGCAGGACGCCGTCGAACAGGAGTTGGAGGCGGTCATGCTTGCGTCCACGGCGATGCTCGTGGCGGCGGCGAACGCCACGTCGTTCACGCCGGAGCAGATCGTGGCGGGATTCCGGCGGCACACGTTCTGGCAAGGTCTCTCCTCGGCGGACAGGCAGATCATCTACAGGCTCTTCCTGCGGTCCATCACCGTGTTCAGGTCGAGCCTCGAACTTCGGATGAACCTTCCCGTGCCCGGCGTAGCCGACGAGCTGAAAAGGACGCACTACATTCCGACGAACGCCCAGCCGGACGGCGACATCCACCTTGAGGAGGCGGAATGCCTGTTCGTGAAGGTACCGGTTGCGTTCCGGACGATATCCGGGCGCAAGCAGATCGTCAAGGATGGCGTTTCCGTAGCGCCGGCGAAGCCGACCCAGCAACAGCTCAACACGACGATGGCGCAGGGAACCGTTCTGAAGTCGTTTGCGAAGGCGATAGCGTGGATGAAGATGATTGACGAGGGCAAGGCCGCGTCAATCAGCCAGCTCGCGGAACTCGTCGGAACGGACAGGCGCTACGTCCTCTACACGATCCGTCTGGCGACGCTTTCGCCAAGGATAATCCGCGCCGCGCTGTCGGGCGACCTGCCGGACGGCTTCTCGCTCCAGAAGGT
>JAFUDL010000045.1 GCA_017459225.1 Kiritimatiellia bacterium | reverse complement strand
GCGCGACTCGGGCTTCTCGCGCGCCGTCACGATCATGCCGGTGTAAGGCACCGAAAGGCGCATTATCACGAGAATGCGGCGGAACGTCTCGTCGTCGATAAGCCACGGACTCTCCTCCGGCACCTTCGTTCCGGACGCCGGTTCGAGGCGCGGGAAGGAGATGGTGTGCGGCCCGATGTTGAACCAGCGCTCGAGGTCGCGCGCATGTAGAATCGTCGCGAGCACCTCGAAACGCCAGTCGCACAGACCGTAGAGCACGCCGAGGCCAACGTCGTCAACTCCCGCCTCCATGCAGCGATGGAAGCACGTGGTGCGCCAGTCGTAGTTGCCCTTCACGCTCCAGGCGGGATGCATCTGCTCGTACAGCTTGCGGTTGTACGTCTCCTGAAACACCTGGAACGTGCCGATGCCCACGCTGCGCAGCACCTTGAGGTCGTCGATGGGCAGAGGGGCGGCGTTCACGTTCACGCGGCGTATGCCCACCTTGTGTCCGCTCTTGGGGGCCGGCACCTGATGGCCATAGATGGTCTCGATGGTCTCGGCGATGTATTCGGTGGATGTTTTTGGATGTTCGCCGTAGACGGCGATTAGGCGCTTGTGGCCGATGCGGCCGGCGAGCACGTCGATCTCCTCGCGCACCTCGTCCATGGTGAGGATGCGGCGCTTCTGGCTGGCGTTGCCCTCGCGGAAGCCACAGTAGCGACAGCCGTTCACGCAGGGATTGGCCACGTAGAGGGGGGCGAAGAAGACAATGCGGTTGTCATAAACTTTCTTCTTGATTCGGTCTGCGGCGGCGCGCATCTCCTCGAAGAGGTCGGGATCCGTCACGCGCATGAGGGCGGCGGTTTCGGCGATCTCGAGCGTCTCGCATGTTGACTCGCTCTTCGCGATGATCTCGCGGCTGCGCGCGGGATCGACCTCCTTCGCGTCAGCCTCGGCGAGGGTGCGGTTGATGAGGTCTTCGTCGATGAAGTGGCGTCCGCCGGGAAGATACTTGTCTATCTCGGACTGAACTACAAAGTGCTCTCGGTAGTCCTGTTCGTCCTTGAAGTGGCGTATGCCGTTTGTATTTGCCATGTCTATTCAGCCTTCTTTCGTTGGCGGAATATTATAGCAAATGCCACCCCCGGTGGAAATATGCAATTTGCCGCTGTCTGACGTCGGTTGAATGGACCTATTCCAGCGCGGGCGGAACGACCTTGCCATCGCGCTGCGCTTCTACATCGGTGTCGTGCGCGATGTACTGTCCGTTGGAGTCCATCCAGAGTATCAGCCTCTCTCGCTCCTCCGGCGTGAGCTTCACTCCATGGTGGCCCGCGTCCAGCATCTTCCTGAGCGGTGCGCCGATCGCGAGGTTCCTTCCGGGCGTTGTGTAGGCGGGCACGAAGAACTCCCAGTCCACACGGCGCCTGTCCTCGATGATCTCGCGGATGAAGTAGTTCGTGCGGTGCACGAGGTTGTTCCAGCTAGTGGAGAAGCCCCACTTGTTCTTGCGCCAGTCTCCTGCGCGCAGGTCGGGCGCCTTGGGCGCGCGCTTCTCGCCGTGGCACGAGACGCACTTCGCGTCAAGGACAGGCTGCACTAGGCGCGCGTAGTTGAACGGCGCGGATCCGTCAGGTCCCGGTTTGATCGCGCTTGGCGCGCGGCGCATCGCGATAGGAAGGTTCTTGAGCGCCGTGCGGCGCACGTTCTCCTTCGGCTCGTGGCATCCGCTGCACACAAGCCGCTCGCCGGGATGCAGGTACGTGTCGCTGCGCATGTTCTGCACGGCGCAGCCGTCGGCGCGCAGCGCCTGGAAGAAGAGCGGTACGCCAACGGGCGCAAGGAAGTACGCACTGCCGTCCGCCTCGACGGGAACGGTGCCCAGGCACTGGCGGCCCGTCTGGCGCGCCTCTGCGCCGAGCCACGGATGCTGCTGAACGGGCTTCGTCCTCGGGAAGAGCTGCCACACGCGCAAGGCCGTGATCGCGTCGTTCGTAGGGAACGGAATGCGCGTGTCATAGACGTTGATGAGGCCGATCTCGCCGGTCTTCGGCAGCTCGGCGGCGGGAATGGGCGCGGGGCGCTTCCCGTCGGCGTCGGCGGGACGCCCCTCAAGCGTCTTGTGCGGAATCACCGGCGGCATCTTGCGCGCCATGAGCGGCATCGGGTCGAGGCACGAGATCGTGGGATGCGAATAGAGACGCGTCTTGTTGCCGAAGACGTCCAGCAGCGTGATCGCGTAGCGGCGGCCGCGCATCCGCACTTTGTACATTCCGTTTGCGTCACCGTCGTATGCGCAGATGAAGTACTTCTCGCTGAGCGGCCACGCCGTCGCGTAGGAACCGCTGTGGCGGTTTCTCCCCGTAATCTGCTCGCTCTCCGGGAACGCCTGCTCGGGCGTGACGCGCCGCACGGCGCTCATCTCGCCGTCGTCCGGCACGGCCGGATCGATCATGATGAGCGAGCCCGCCGCCCAGCCATGGTGCGGAGTGGCGGTGGCGATGTACTTGCGCGAGCCGGGAATCTGGCGCACGTTCATCTCCATCTTCGGAGTCGTGTTGGCATGAAGGCGCGTGTTGCCGTTCACCTCGCGCGGGTCGCGTCCGTCGGGGAAACACGTCCAGGCGTGGTGCGCCTGGCCGGCGCCGCGGTCCACGTAGTCCCAGCGCGTGTAGACGATCATGCCGTCGTTGTTCACGCTGGGGTGCCACTCGTTCGTCTCGTGGTGCGAGAGGCGCACGATGTCGGTGCCGTCCGCAAACATCGAGTGCAGCGTGTACGACGGCACGGGACGCCTCCCGGAACATCTCACGTATCCGCCGCGCCTTTCGGAGGAGAACACGATCCTTCCGTTCGGCAGCCAGCACGGGTCAAACTCGTTCCACGGCCCGCTTGTGAGCTGGCGGAGGTTCGAGCCGTCGATATTGCACGTGAACACGTGGTAGCACGTGCCGTCCTCCCATGTATCAAGCTGGCTGTTGTTCTTCACCGCCGCGAACGCGATGCGCTTGCCGTCCCAGTCGATGTCGGGCGAGATGATCGCGCATCCGTCAAGCGTCTGGCCCTTCCATGGGCCCTCCTCGATCACCTTGCCCGCGAGGATGTTGCGCGCAACAGGTTTGTCCGAGAACGGTTTTTCGAGGATGTACAATCCGTCGCCGCGCGAGTAGCCGTTCTGCGTGCCGTGGAAGCCGTAGTACTGGTCGCACATGTGCGAGCCGTCGCGCCACTCGTCGAATCCGCACGGCTCGTGCGTGACGAAGAGGAGGCGGTCGATTCCCTTCAGGAGCGGGTTCTTGAGCGAAATGCGCCGGTTGAGATCCATCACCCGCATAAAGAGCGCGACGTGGGACTCCTCGTCGAATACGGCGAACGCATCCGATGTGTAGCCGGCGAACTCCGTGCGCTCGGCGGCGAGGTCCACCGACGCGGAGAGGTCGTCGAGCAGCGCGCGCGTGCGGCGCAGGGCCACGACGAGCGGGTCCGTGTCGCCCGGGAGGATGCAGGCCTGGATGTTCTCCGCCTGCTCGTTCGTCTTCTTGTTGGGAAGCCTGCTCCAGTTGTCGATGTCGCGCTTGATCAGACGCCAGTCCTTCGGGACATTACACTTTGAAGACGCGACCTCCTTCACGTCCCATTTTTTTATGAGATGTCGCGTGACCGCAAGCCGCTCCTCATCCGAAAGGAGGCGATTGAACAGAATTACCTCGCGCAGTTCGCGTCCGCCGCTCCGATCTTGGAACTGGCCTCGCCTGTCCCACGAAAGGCTGTCGCTGGCGCACGGCGCGGAAGTCTCGATGCAGAACACCTGCGTCACGCCGGTTGGCGGATACTCGTTGTAGATGTCGTCCACCGCGTTCGTGCCGTTCCAGATTCGAACGATCTTCGGGGACCATTCACGCGAGGCGTACTCGCCGTTCGCGCCACGGTGGAAGTCGTAGCCCTTGCTGTCGCACAGGTAGTGGCAGTAGTTCTCTGCGCAAAGCTTCGCCACGACGAACGCCGTGCGGATGTCGGTCCGGCGAGGGACAAGCGAAAGGTCGCGTCCGCTGGAGTACTTCCCGAAATCGACGTATGGACGCCCATCACTGTCTTTGCGCAGAACGGGCGGACGCACTTTCTCGCCCACGGCGCTGACCTTCTGGCATCCGCTACGCGCATTCCATCCGGCCACCATCTCACAATCCCAAGTCGATGGTTTGCAATGGTCCGCGTCCAGCCACAGCACGGCATTCTGCAGAACGTCCGGTTCACCCACCTTGAGCGCCGGCATCGCGCCGGAAAGCGCTGCGGACGCCAAAGATGCTGTCAAAAGCAAAAGAACATTCTTTTCCATGGCGCATATTTTACCATGAAACGAACTCTAGAGGCAAGCGCAGAGAACAGCGATGGCAGCGCCGCGCCCAGTATTCGCTGATGTTGGCGCTTGACGGCGGCGGGCGTGGCATGGTATCATTTTGCCATGAAGACTCTCCTTCAATTATGCATGTCTACCGCAGCAGCCTGCTGCATTCTCTCTGCGCCCGCGCAAACCGTCCCCCACGACACGTTTGCGAACCCGGTGATCGCCGCCGACTGGCCCGATCCGGCCATGTGGAAGGCCGGCGAATGGTACTATTCAGTCGCAACCAAGCTGAAGACGATCCGCAGAAGCCGGAATCTGGTGGACTGGGAGGATGCGCGCATAGACCCGCTCACGCCGCAGGCGCGCGAACGCCTCTACAAGGTTTCACGCAACGTCTGGGCGCCGTGCATGGCCAGGCTTGGCGGCAAATGGGTTCTCTACATCTCGCTTTTCGTGAGCGACCCCGACTGCCGGATCGCCGCGCTCACATCCGATTCGCCCACGGGGCCGTTCGAATTCGCGGGCGAGGTGATCGACAGCAGGCGCGAAGGCGTGTGGAACGCCATCGACCCCTACGTGCTCGCCGTTGACGGCCGCGTGTGGATGTTCTTCGGCTCGCTGGCGGACGGCATTCACCGCATCGAGCTTGCAGCCGACGGGCTGTCGGTGAAAGCGGGAGCGAAGCCCGTCCATGTAGCCGGCGTGCGCCATCCCAAAGACAAGATGAAGCGCGCATGGGAAGGCTCGTATCTCCACTTCCGCAAGGGCTGGTGGTACCTCTTCGTCTCGGGCGGACACTACGGCGATCACACCTACTACCTCACCGTGGGACGCTCCCGCACAATAGACGGCACATTCTCCGACCGCAAAGGACGCCCAATGACCGAAGGTCTCGCAGAGCCGATACTTTCCTCTGGCAGGGACGACTTCTTCTACGGTCCCGGGCACAACGGCGAGATATTCACCTCTGCCGACGGGCGTGACTACATCTTCTACCACTCCCACGCGCGCAACTTCAGGCCGAGTGAACGACCCACGCTTCTTCAGGAGCTTCTCTGGGACGCAGACGGCTGGCCACATTTCAAGGAAGGTCGTCCGCAGAAGACCGAACGCCGTTTCCCTCTCACGAAGTAGATGTACGGCAATGGCGCATCACCGCTGGGCGTGAGACGTTAGACTCGAGACGAGAGACCCAAGCCACTCTGCATCTGCTCGGCAACAGAGGAATTTAGGCAAAAAATGGGTTTCTTCACGAGCACAGTCGCCTTGGAAACTGCATCCTCAAGGCAACCATTTGCCCGTGGACATTCCGTAGATCACATACGCCAGCGCCGCCAGGTTCAGCACGACCATCAGGAAGAACATGATCCTGAAGGACGTCTTGACGCTCTTATGGCGAAGCCATCTCTGGGCAAGCCATGCACCAGGCCATCCGCAGAGAAGCTCAAGCGCATGCAGGGTGGATTCCGGCGTGCGCCACTCGCCGCGCCTGGCGGCTCTCTTGTCGAGCGCGTATGCGATGAACGCGACAAGGCTCATCAGAAGATAAGCCGTGGGAATCAGAATCCAAGGATGGTCCCCATAAAAAGACAATACCGCATTCATCCTTCAAACCATCATTTGGCGGATTCCCAGCGAACGCCCTGAAGGCGCAGCGCAAAACGGCGAATGCCGTTGTAGCGGGTGTTGCGCTTTGACCAGTCGCGGTCGTTGCGGCAGTTGCGCAGATAGCTTGCAACGGCGACTACGCGCCAGCGGGTGTCGATGACGGGGCTGCCGCTGTTGCCCGCCGTGAACGCGGCGTCAACTTCAATCTCCGTGGGGCCAACGCCGAGGATGCGTCCGTTGATCTCGGTGATAACGCCCCGTCCGTCGCTGTTGCCCAGCACAGTCACTCGGTCGCCCACGCCTGGAAGGCCCGGGCGCAGCTCCAGAGCGGGACGCGCGGCGATCGCGAAGCGTGCGAGGTCACGCCCCACGGCATACTCTCGCGCGCCGAGGGCAAGCGTTGTGCCGTCGAGCATCGTGGCGCGCACGACAGGACGGTCCCGCACGACATGTGCGTTCGTGTAAAGCCAAGTACGGTTGCCCTCGCGCAGCACGAAACCGGTGGCGGCATTCGGACCGGAAACGACCACGGCAAGCATGTTCTTCGCGGTGTCAAATGCGTCGTGGCGCTTGCTGCGGAAGACCTCGCCGGAGAACAGCCCCGGGCCGTCGCCCCATTCCCAGCGGATGCTGCCGAAGATGTTCGAGACGGTGGCGCCGAAGTCGGCCGTTACCGAGGGCCTGCGCGGCGGAGACGAAGGCTTGGCGCGCACTGGAACGGCGCCCATGCGCGCGGGCTGCTGCGCCGGTACAGACGGC
>JAFUDL010000443.1 GCA_017459225.1 Kiritimatiellia bacterium | reverse complement strand
GAAGGGCGGGCGCTTCCGCATCGTCGATCCACGGGTAGGGTCACGCGTCCCACGTGATCGGGTCTTTCCGCCGCCGCCCGGCTGGACGCGCGGCCGTACGCGCAACAGCGGCGAGGCGACGCTTGAGCGCGACTTCAAGCCAGGCGAGTCGGCAACCCTGTAGCGGTGGAGAAGACTCAGTCTGTCAAATGAAGCTGGGCTAGTCGTTCTCGCTTCGCTGCCTGTTGGCGATCTTGTGCGATAGCACGGCCAGCGACTGCGCAAGGTCGACGCTTTGGACTATGACGTCACTCGGAACTGAGAGCTGCACGGAGGTGAAGTTCCATATTCCCTTGACGCCTGCGGCGACGAGCGCCGCCGCGCATTCCTGGGCTGCGGAGTCGGGCACCGTGAGGATGCCAAGCTGTATGTGCATCCGGCGGACGAGGTGGTTGATCTCCCTCATCGGGCGCACCTTTACGCCGTGGACGGTCTGTCCGTGGAGGGAGGGATTCGCGTCGAACGCCACGACGATCGACAGATGCTGCTCCGCAAACCCGCCGTATCCGACGAGGGCGTGGCCCAGGGAGCCGCAGCCGACGAGGGCGGCGTCGGTCGCGTTGTCCCACCCAAGCGCATGGCGCATGGCCTCCACAAGCTCGCGCGCGGGATAGCCCCAGCGGGGTCGGCCGGGAATGCCCATCATCGCGATGTCCTTGCGCGCGAGGACGGGATCGATGCCAAGCGCCGCGGCGAGCGCCGCGCTTGATATTTCCTCGTCTCCGGCGGCCATGCGCTCGCGGATCAGGCGAAGGTACGCAGGGTACCGGCGTATGGTGGGCAGCGGAAGCGAGCCGTGTTTGTCATCCTTGTTCATCGGCGTCAATTATACCACATTTCGGCGAGGTGTGGAGCGGGGGGAGAAAAATTATAGATATTTTATTATCGCTACTTGACTATCGGTAATAAAGTTGCTATACTATGCGGCGCTTTCGGAAATAGGCTTTACGTCAACAGACCAAGGAAGAAAAAAGATGAACGAGAACGACAGACCGGACGCCGCAGGCGGCGTCGCAGAACTGGAGGCGCAGATCGCCGGCGTGCGCGCGGCGCAGGCGCGCTTCGCCACGTATACGCAGGACAAGGTGGACGCCATATTCAAGGCCGCGGCGCTTGCCGCGAACCGCATGCGCATTCCACTTGCCAAGATGGCGGTGGAGGAGACCGGCATGGGCATAGTGGAGGACAAGATAATCAAGAACCACTATGCGGCGGAGTACATCTACAACACGTACAAGGACGTCAAGACGTGCGGCGTGGTGGAGGAGGATGCGTCCGCCGGCATCATGAAGGTGGCCGAGCCGATCGGCGTGATCGGCGCCGTGATCCCCACGACGAACCCCACGTCCACAACGATCTTCAAGACGCTGCTTGCGCTCAAGACGAGAAACGGAATCGTGATCAGTCCCCACCCGCGCGCGAAGAACAGCACGCGCGAGGCGGCACGCGTCGTTCTCGAGGCGGCGGTTGCGGCCGGTGCGCCAGAGGGCATCATCGCGTGCATCGAGGCACCCAGCCTGCCGAAGACGAACCTCCTCATGAAGGAGGCGGACATCATCCTCGCGACGGGCGGCCCTGGCATGGTGAAGGCGGCCTATTCGTCGGGCACGCCGGCGCTCGGCGTGGGCGCGGGCAACGCGGCGGCGATCCTCGACCCGAGCTGCGACCTCGTGAACGCCGTCAACTCGATCATCCACTCAAAGACGTTCGACAACGGCATGATCTGCGCCACGGAGCAGACGGTCATCGCAGACGCGCTGATCTACGACGACGTGAAAGCGGAGTTTAGGAAGCGCGGGTGCTATTTTCTGAACGAGGAGGAGGCGGACAAGTTGCGCGCGACGATGCTGGTGAACGGCGCGCTCAACGCAAAGATCGTGGGGCAGCGTCCGGTGGCGATCACGAAGATGGCGGGATTCGAGGTGCCTGAGTCCACGAAGGTGCTGATCGGCGAGGCCACGTCCACCGACAGCTCCGAGGCGTTCGGCCACGAGAAGCTCACCACGATCCTCGGCATGTACAAGAGCCGCGACTTCGACGACGCGCTCGACATCGCCGAGGCGCTGCTAGTGAACAACGGCGGTCTCGGGCACACCTCGTCGCTCTGGATCGACGAGCTGGGCGAGCGCGCGAAGCTCGAGAAGTTCGCCGACCGGATGAAGGCGTGCCGCCTTCTCGTCAACACGCCGTCGAGCCTCGGCGGCATCGGCGACATCTACAACTTCAGCCTCGTTCCCTCGCTGACGCTCGGCTGCGGCAGCTGGGGCGGCAACTCCATCTCCGAGAACGTCGGAGTCAAACATCTCCTAAACATCAAGACTGTGGCCATGAGAAGGGAAAACATGCTGTGGTTCCGCGCGCCCGAGAAGGTGTACCAGAAGAAGGGGTGCCTCGCGGTGGCGCTCCGGGAACTCGGCGGCGAGCTCGGCAAGAAGAAGGCGTTCATCGTGACGGACTCCTTCCTCTACGCGAACGGCTACACGAAGGCGATCGAGAAGTCGCTCGAGAAGCAGGGCATCATGTTCACCACGTTCTCGAACGTGGCGCCCGATCCCACGCTCGCCTGCGCGAAGGAAGGCGCGAAGCTGATGGCCGGCTTCAAGCCGGACGTGATCATCGCCGTGGGTGGCGGTTCCGCAATGGACGCGGCCAAGATCATGTGGGTCCTCTACGAGCACCCGGAAGCCGACTTCCAGGACATGGCGATGCGTTTCATGGACATCCGCAAGCGCGTCTACAAGTTCCCGAAGATGGGCGAGAAGGCCTACTTCATCTGCGTGCCGACCTCGGCCGGCACCGGCTCGGAGGTGACGCCGTTCGCCGTGATCACCGACGAGCAGACGGGCGTGAAGTATCCGCTTGCCGACTATGAGCTCATGCCAAACATGGCCATCGTTGACGCCGACATGCAGATGATGGCGCCGCCCGGCCTCACGAGCGCTTCCGGCATCGACGCCGTCTCGCACGCCCTAGAGGCATACGCCTCGATGATGGCGACCGACTACACCGACGGCCTCGCGATCCGCGCCCTGCAGGTGATCTTCAAGTACCTCCCGCAGTGCTACGACGCGGCCGTCGCGAAGAAGGCCAACCCCGTCGCCCGCGAGAAGATGGCCAACGCCGCCACGATGGCCGGCATGGCCTTCGCCAACGCCTTCCTCGGCGTGATGCACTCGATGGCGCACAAGCTCGGCGCGTTCCACCACATCCCGCACGGCATCGCCAATGCGCTGATGATGGAGCAGGTGCTGCGCTTCAACGCCGACCCCGTGCCGCGCAAGATGGGCACGTTCCCGCAGTACGACCACCCGCACACGCTCGAGCGCTACCTCGAGATCGCGGATGCGCTCGGCATCGCGGGCAAGTCCAAGGGCGAGCAGTTCAACAACCTCATCAAGGCCATCCGCGAGCTGCAGGCGCGCATCGGCATCAAGCCGACGATCCGCGACTACGTGCCGGACGAGAAGGACTTCCTCGACCGCCTCGACGCGATGGTGGAGCAGGCCTTCGACGACCAGTGCACAGGCGCGAACCCGCGTTACCCGCTGATGTCGGAGATCAAGCAGATGTACCTCAACGCCTACTACGGCAAGCATAACGCCGTCTAACGAAAGGAAAAGGCAATGAAAAAGACTTCAACGAAGAAAATCGCACGAACCACAAGCCACGAGCCACGAGCCACGAACCAAACCCCACGAACCACGAGCCACGAGCCACGAACCACGAAAAAGGGCGTTCTCCTCGAACGCACCGACAAGGTCGTGACGAGGGACAAGGGCACGGTGCTCAAGGTGTTCGGGCCGAGCTACAAGGTGAGCGCGATCCTGAACGAGGCGATGAACGAGGCGCGCGCCGCCGAGACCGGGCTGCCCGTCGCCAAGGTGCTTGAGGTCCTCAAGATCCGCGACCACTGGTGCATCCGCCGCGAGTGGATCGAGGGCGAGACGCTCGCCGACGTTATGGCGAAGGACAAGAAGAACCTCATGAAGTACTTGAAGGAGTTCGTGGCGATCCAGTGCGAGATCTTCTCCAAGACGTCCGAGCGCATGGGGAACCTCGCGGACAAGCTCGACAAGCAGATCTCCGCCTCGCCGTTGCCGCGCGAGACGCGCTACGACCTGCACATGAAGCTCCAGAGCTTCCCGCGCGGGAAGGCGCTCTGCCACGGCGACTTCAACCCGACGAACGTGATCATTACGCCGAAGGGCGACTGGCGCGTGATCGACTGGAGCCACGTGCGCCTCGGCGACCCGCTCGCCGACGTGGCGCGCACGTACCTCCTCTTCTGGCTTTCGGGCCACATCGCGGCGGCGGAGACGTACATGGCACTCGCGAGCGAGGCGCTGAAGGTGAAGCTCCCCGACGTGCAGAAGTGGCTCCCGATCGTCGCCGCCGCGGAATCCAGCCGCGACCAGACGCCGAAGAACCACGAGCTCCTCATCCACTGGGCAAGCGTTGTGGACATCGAGTAGCCGTAGCTGTTTCACGGCGGAAGCCGCATCGGCTCCGCAGCCCCACGCGGCGGGACGCCCCAAGGCGTCCCGCCGCACACCTTCTCCAAGCTGCGCCTCATAAGAGTGTCGCCGACTAATCCGCTCCTTCGTCATCTTCTATTGCCCAGTGAAAAACTGTGGAAGTGATAAAGAAAGTGCATGGAAAGTATAAAAGAAAATAATAAGGAAATATTACCCGTCTCCCCTGATATATCGGCTAAAATATGCTGTAATGAGCCCATCTTTTGCGGACGGTGTATCCGGTATTATGGATGTCGCATTTATCTTTTGTGCACATAATAAGGTTTTGTGCAGTCTGGAAATTTTTCGAGAAGTTCCTTGTCTTGGGTATAGAGGATACAATGCAGTTCTCTTGCAAGAGCCACAAACTGCGCATCATAACCTGTTATGCTGTATTCTGCAACAAGCTTGAACACATCCTCATACATTGGCTCTCGCTCATACACTTTCAAGGATTCAGACAGGGCGGCAAACAAGGATGATGCAGTCTCGACTGGCAAGCCGCGCACCTTTATCATCGTTGCGAAAATGTTTGCGACCTCATAACGCCAAAGGCGTGGCACATACCATTCATCGTCGGCGGCACGCAAGTCCCGCGCCGATTCAGTCGCCGTACTCTCAAGCACACACGATGCTATCAGATTGGAGTCGGCGACAATCATTTGCGTCCAGCCTTTCGCGCTGCATCAATTTCCGCCAAAGTCAATTTGCTGCCACTCAATCTTATCGGCGTGGGGAACGCCGGACGCTCTGCCATGTTTTCCATGCACCACTCGAAGCAATATATAGCTTGTTGTGTCATAGACCTGCGGCTTTCCATAGCCGTACGTCTAAGCCAGTCATGAATGCGGCTTGGCGCATTTTTGATAAGTATGGCGGACATAGAATCTCTCCATTAAGGGTTTCAAAACGGTATCATTATACTATATATGACTGTAGAATGCAATAGGTGGCATGAAGTCGCCGTATGAAACTGGAAAATTATCAGCAAAGCATAGATCAAGAAGTATCCTTTGTCTCTACACACATCTTCACTGCACATGCGCGCGGCGGTGTTTGCGGGGCGGCTGCAAGGACGACATCAGCTGCGTAGTCTGCTACCTACGCCATCCGCGCATGATGCGCATCCTCACCGGACCGCCGTTCTACAAGGAGCACGACGCGGAGTACGCCCGCCAGGCGACGCTCGGTTTCGACCACGTCGTCGTATGCGGCGGCACCACAGCGAACATCATGGAGCGCGAGCTGGGCGTCAAGGTGAAGGTGAAGCTTGCCGACATGAAGACCGCAGGCGGTCTGCCGCCAGTGGGCACGATGGAGGGCGTGGGCATCGCGACGGAGGGCATTCTCACGCTCGGGCGCGTCCTCACGGCACTTGAGCAGATGCGTCCGCCGGAGCGCGAGCCTGCCGCCGCGCGGGCGATCCTCGAGCGCATGATGCGCCACGACCGCATCGAGTTCGTGATCGGCACGAAGGTGAACGAGTCGCACCAGGACCCGAACGTTCCGCAGGACCTCGAGCTCCGCCGAAGCGTCGTCAAGCGCATTGCCGCCGCCCTCGAAAAGAACTACCGCAAGAAGGTGACGGTTGACTACTATTGAGCCATCCGGCTACTCATGGAGCCATCAGCGAACGAGCGGGAATGAGCGCGTCGAAATATTTCCGTTCCTCGACTTGCGGCGAAAGCGTGCCGTCATAGACGAGGGCCTTGCGCAGCGTCACGTTCTCGCGACGCGGGAATCTGCTGAGCTTTGCCTTCATGTCGTCGATGACTGAAAGGTCGATGTTCTTCATCCTCTTGACTTCAACCGCGTATGCGAGGAATTCCGTCTGGAAGAGGATGTCGATTTGGCATCCCTCCCCGCGTTTGCCGCGTCTGGCATACGGGCCTACTGAAAGGATATTTGTCCGGTCGAGGCCGAGTGCCGGGAGAAGCGAATGGAAGTTGTTCATGACAAGCGTCTCGAACTGAAGACCGAGCATCGCATCCCATCCCGGCATGGAATCAAGCGAGGTAATCGTGTAGAGCCCCTTTGTGATGCGTTCGCGCACCGGCTCGATGTAGTGGAGGTAGAACCTCGTGTAGCAGTCCTTGATCCTGTACTTGATTTCAAGTGCGGGACGTCCCGTCTCTGGGTTGATTCCGCGATCCTGGGCCACGAATCCGGCGGTGTCCAGTTCCTTCAACTCTGCCGCGAGCGTCCCGTTGCGCTCGACACCCAGGGTCTGCGAAATCTCCGAGACGGTCTTCGGGCCGCTTGAGAGCGCGGCGAGCATGCTGCGCTTGCGTAAGGCGGACTTGCCGAACACGCGGCTGAATATGTCCTCGAAATCCTCGAACAGGTAACCGTCGGGCGAGAAACACGTGCGGCGTATGTTCTCGGCCACGCCGATGGATAAGTTCATCTCTTCGAGGTACTTGGGAACGCAGCCTGTGACCGCAAGCGTATCCAGTATTTCGCGCGTGGACATGTCGTCAAGGCGATCCCCCCAGAATTTCACTGCATCGCATATGGGGAGTTCGGGCAAGACGAAGTTCAGCGACCGACGTCCAAGAAAGCCCGACGACTTGACGATGTTGTCCGTAATCCAACGCGACACCGAACCGCAAAGCACGAGTATCAGCTTGTCGTGCTTCTTGAAATAGTTGTCCCATGCCACCTTGAGGTCGCCGGGGAATGTTGGGGCTTCTCGGCCCATCCACGATATTTCGTCCAGAAGGACAACGGTCCAGTCATCGTCGCGTATAACGCTGTTCAGCAGGTGAAAAGCCTTGAGCCACGAATCAGGAACAAGCTCTGGTAGGCCGGACTGAATCGCCAGCTGACTCCCGAATGCCGCACGCTGGTCACGGTCTTTGATGTCAGCTTTGGGGGCGAGGCCCTCGATCTTGATGAATCGGCATCCATTGCGCTTTGCAAACTCCTCAAAAAGCGTTGATTTGCCGACTCTGCGCCGTCCACGGCATGTCACGACCGATGCGGTGGGTTTTGACAGCAGTTCCCGCATACGGTTAAGATAGTACTCTCTTCCGAAAAACATGCGACCTCCTAAGTTGAAAAACG
>JAFUDL010000442.1 GCA_017459225.1 Kiritimatiellia bacterium | reverse complement strand
ACGCGCCGCGACGGCACGTTATTCCCAGTCGGAATGGCTCGCGCCGGAGTCGACCGCCGCGCGCCTGAGCAACCCGACGGTTCTCCTGATCGGGCCGGACGACAAGGTCGTGGGGCGCTTCCGCGCCTGGCGCGACCGGAGCAGAACCTTCGGACATGAACTCGGCGACAAGTACTACGACCCCGAAGAGAACCTGGCGCGTCTCGACGACCTCCTCAAGCTTGCGGTACGCGGCGACGAACGACAGGACTACGCATCAACCACGACCAACGTCCTGGACTTGGGCGGGACGGCCGTTTCGACATTGCAGGTCAACGACGTCACAGACCATTATCTGCTGAAGCCGACGACGCGCGGCAAGGCGGTGTTCTCCGTCGCGGACAAGACGGCCGACCGCACCGTTCGCCTCGCGCTCGTCCGCGACGGCGTGGAGATTGCCGTTTCCACGGACGGCGACCTTTCCGTCGAGTTCGCGCGCATCGACCTGTCGGCCAAGCGGCTCGTCCTGCGCGTCTCGGCCCCGGAGCTGTCGGGCAGCACCGTGCGCGTCGGCTCCGACTCGTCGTTCAACGCCACGATCATCAGCTCATTCGAGCCGATCACGCAGGATACGGCCACGCTCTACGCCGCGTTCGCCGCGACGACTCCACTTTCCAGCTACGTGGTCGCGAAAGGACAGAAAGTTACGATCAAAGTCACTTCAGGCAAGCTTCCAAATGGCGTCTCGCTAAAGTGGAACGCCGCGACGAGCTCGGTGGTCGTCTCGGGCACGCCGACGAAGACTGGCACGTACTCGTTCACGTACCAGGTGATCGTGAAGACGGCCAGTGGAAAGACCGTGTCCTCCGAGAAGACGAAGACGAAGGTGATCGTGGCGTCCGCCGTCAGCATCAACCCTCATTACGGCAAGGCAATCGTCGCGTCCGTTCCGCTGTACAAGACGGACACATGGGGCGTGAAGACCGTCTCGTCCGTTGTGCAGGTGGCGCAGACAACGGCAAAGAAACTGAGCGTAAAAAGGTTCACAGGCGCCACAACGTCATTCTCGGGAACGTGGAAGAAAGTCGATCCGAAATCGGGAAACCTGACGGCGTCGCTGAAAAAGGGGTCGGTTACCGTCGCTCTCACGCTCACGCCGGAGGGGCTGCTCACCGCATCCATCGCGGGTAACGCCGGCACCGTGTCCGTCGTGAACGACTACGCGCGTTTCGCCGGACGCTACACGGTGACGCTACCGGTCGCCGAAACGACGGCGCGCTACTACACGTTCGGCACCGGCTACCTGACGCTCAAGACGTCCACGCTCACGTCGCTAAAAGGACTCGTGACGTATGCGGGCGCACTTCCGAACGGCGCTGCGGTAAGCGGGTCCGCCTATCTCGGCAGTGATCCAGAGGATTCAAATTATGCGTTTCTGCCGATCTTCAAACGGTCGTCGCGCACGCTCGTTTCATCGGGTAGCAACAAGAAGAAATACGCCGCGAAAGATGACCTCGCCGCCGTCCTGCGGATCCGGGCAGATGGAGAAGCCTACTACGCAGACGAGGAGCAGAACCGCATCGTGCTCGCGCCGGAGGGCGTGAGCGCGACGTGGAAACGGACGACTTCGGCCCCAGGCAACGCGCTCGTGGCCACGCTGGCGGTCTACGGCGGCTACTACGTGCCGGGCGGCACGCTGGACGACTGGCTCGCGCTGTCCGGACTTGGAACCGAATCCGATCTCGTGGCGACGGTTGACGGCTTGGACGTGCAGGCGATCTGGAAGTTCTCGCCAGAGACCGGCGTCCTAACCGGCACGGCGAAGACGGTTGTCGACCGCCGCACGGTGACGGCGAGCTTCAAAGGTGTCATCCTGCCCGGATGGCTTGACTGCGGCTGCGGAGACGACTTGGTTACCCGTCCGTTCGCATCAGGCACCTTTTACTGGTCCGAGTTCGTCAACGGCATCACCACACCCGCATCGCTTGAACTCAACTTGAATGCCCAATAGTGGCGCATAACATGTGCATTGATTTCAATGAGGTAAAAGATGAAAGTAAAATATCAAGGCAAAGAGACGGAAACGGGCGCAGACACCGTGGCGGCGTTTCTGGCGGACAACGGAGTGAACGTGGCGGAGGCGGTGGTCGAACTGGACGGCGAGATCGTCGCGGGCGACGCCGTGGCGGCGGCGGCGCTGCACGAAGGCGCGGAACTGAACGCGTTCCGCATCGTCGCGGGAGGGTGACATGGGCGCAAACACCTACCTCACGGAACGGGAGCGGGGCATCCTCGAAAGCGCCAAGGTGGGCATCGCCGGGGCGGGCGGGCTTGGCTCGAACGTCGCGATGCTGCTGGTGCGGGCGGGGATGAAGAAGCTTGTCATCGCGGACTTCGATACGGTCAACGAGTCGAACCTCAACCGCCAGTTCTTCTTCCGGCGGCAGCTCGGCGAGAAGAAGATCGATGCCCTTGCCGCCAATCTGCGGGAGATCGAGCCGGATCTGGCGCTCGAACTCCATGATGTACGACTGACACCCGACAATGCCGATCTGGTGTTCGCCGGATGCCAGATAGTCGTGGAGGCGCTGGACTCGGCGGAGGCCAAGAAAATGTTTCTCCATTCGTTGCTGCCGGCGGGCAAGCCTATCGTCTCGGCCATCGGCCTTGCGGGATGGGGACGGTCGAACGACATCCGCGTGCGGAAGGTGGGAAGAAACCTGATTCTCGTCGGCGACCAGATGCGCGACGTGCGCGACGGCTTCGCGCCGGTTGGCGTGCGCGTAGGCATAGCCGCCGCCATGCAGGCCAATTCCGTCGTGTCGCTTTTGCTAGGAGAAGAACCATGAAACAACTGACAATCGGAAACAAGACATTCAGAAACCGCTTCTTCCTCGGGACGGGGAAGTTCGCATCGAGCGAACAGACAAAGGCCGCGCTCGCCGCAAGCGAAACGGAGCTCGTCACGGTCGCCTTGACGCGCGTACACGAGGGCGATTCGTCCGGCGACGACATCCTGAAGGCGATCGACCGCAGCAAGGTGGAAGTGATGCTCAACACGTCCGGCGCGCGCAATGCGGAAGAGGCGGTGCGCATCGCGAAGATCGGCAAGGCGGCAGGGTTCAACTGGATCAAGATCGAAGTCCATCCCGACGCGCGCTACCTTCTGCCGGATCCCGTCGAGACGCTGGAGGCGGTGCGCGCATGCGCGAAGCTCGGCATGGTCGTACTGCCCTACATCAACGCCGATCCCGTCCTTGCGCGGCATTGCGAGGACGCGGGCGCGGCGGCGGTGATGCCGCTCGGCTCGCCCATCGGCTCGAACCGCGGGATCCGCACGCGCGACATGATCGAGATCATCGTCGAACAGAGCCATGTGCCGGTGGTGGTGGATGCGGGAATAGGCTTGCCGTCCCACGCGGCGGAGGCGATAGAACTTGGCGCGGATGCCGTTCTCGCCAACACCGCCGTTGCGGCGGCAGGCGATCCGGTGAAGATGGCGGAGGCGTTCAAGCTCGCCGTCCGCGCGGCGGAGCTGGCGCTTGAGGCCAAGCCGCCGCGCACGTCCACGACAGCCAACGCCACCAGCCCCATGGACATATTCAAGTAAAATGCACACTATCGCATTTCATAAAATGTGATAGTGCTAATGTACCATGTTCCCGCATCTCAAATATTCCGAAGCCGACGTTGACGGCTACATCTCTGGCGTCGCGCCGGAGATGGTGGAGGCATCGCTCGCCAAGGAGCGGCACGACTGGTTCGACCTGCTGAATCTGATAAGCGGGGCGGCACGTCCGTTTGTGCCGGAGATGCGCCGCCTCGCGCAGACCGTCCGCCGCCGCTACTACGGCAAGACGGTGAGCGTGTACGCGCCGCTCTACATCGGGAACACCTGCATCAACTCCTGCCGTTACTGTGATTTCCGCCGCCAGCATACGGGGACGGTGCGGCGCAACCTGACGCTCGATGAAATCCGCGCCGAGGCCGAGGCCATCCACAAAACGGGAATCGATTCGTTGCTTGTCGTGGCGGGCGAGGATCCCAAGGTGAACACGGTCGCGCATCTCGCCGAGGTCGGGCGGCTGCTCAAGACAATCTTCTCCTATCTTGCGCTGGAGGTGGCGCCACAGTCGGAAGATGGCTACCGCGAACTCTTCGCGGCCGGCTTCGAGGGGTTGACCTGCTTTCAGGAGACGTACGACCAAACCCTCTATCGCGAAATGCACCCGGCCGGACCGAAGGCGGACTACGAGTGGCGACTCAACACGCAGCTCCGCGCAGGGCGGGCGGGCTTCCGTATTCTCGGCTGTGCGTTTCTGCTTGGGCTCGGCCCTTGGCGCCGGGAGGCAGCAAGCCTTGCGGCGCACGCCTTTTATTTGATGAAAGAGTGCTACGAGGCGAAAGTGCAGTTCGCGTTCCCGCGCATCTGCCGCGTGGATGGCGGGTTCGTGCCGCCGTGCGAAGTGAACGATGAAGAACTGGAGCAGATGATGCTCGCGTTCCGCATTGTGTTCCCGCAGTGCTGTATGACAGTCTCGACGCGTGAAGCGCCGGCGTTTCGCGACCGAATCGTCCAGACCGCCGCCGACAACATGAGCGCCGGTTCGCGTGTCACGCCCGGCGGCTATGCGGTTCTCGAAAAGGCGCGCGCCGCAGATGTCGCGCAGTTCACGCTCTCCGACAGCCGTTCGCCCACCGAAGTGTTCGCCGCCATCCGCGCCAACGGGCAGGAGGTCGTTTTCAAAAACTGGGACAACAGAATATGAATAATGGTATAACATCCATGCCGATCCTCGGCAAAAGAAAATACCACATGGTGGAAAAAGACATAGACATGAATGCAGAAACGAAGCTTGAGCGCCTTCGCGCATCGCTGCGCGAAATCGGCAGCGCGACGGTGGCGTTTTCGTCCGGCGTGGACTCCACGTTCCTCTTGCGCGTGGCGCACGAGGAGTTGGGAAACCGCGTCGTTGCCGTCACGATCCGTTCGCACACCTTCCCAAAACGCGAGCTGGACGAGGCGGCGGCGAAGTGCATCTACGTGGGGATGTCGGCCGGCATCGCGGGTCCGCTTCTCACGACCCCTGGTGCGGATTTCGACGACGACCGTTCTCTTGCTGTTCGGGCGGGCTTCTCCGTCGGCCGGTGATGGGGCGCATCTGCGTAAAATTCACCGTAGCGCTTTCCGCTGAATTGAAAGAAAACAACTTGTTTGAAACAACTTGCCTTTGGCGCGCGGGCTAACTCGCCCGCGCCCATTTGCCGATTCTCAAACTGCCACGATTCTGAATGTTCAAGGTGCACCCGCAGGACAATGT
>JAFUDL010000441.1 GCA_017459225.1 Kiritimatiellia bacterium | reverse complement strand
GCTCGACTGCGGGCAGTGCGGATTGCATCTGCCGCATCCCGTGCAGTGCTCCGCGCGGCGCAGATCTTCGGGAACGGCCTTCGCGTACATTCTAAGCGCTTCGCGCGCGGTTGGCCGCGTCTTCGACGTCAGAACGGTGTTGCGGAACGTGAAAATCGCCGGAATGTCGAGCCCGTACGGGCACGGCATGCAATAGTTGCAGCAGTTGCACGGAATCGTGTTCAGCCTCAAAAGCGCCACGGCCGCGCGCTCCAGCGCAGCAAGCTCCGTCTCGGAGCACGGCTTCATCGGCGAGCAAGTGACGATGTTCTCCTCGATGTGCTCCGTGCGCGTCATGCCGGAGAGGATGGTCGTCACGTTCGGGAAAGTTCCGCAGAAGCGGAGGGCCCACTTCGCGAGCGTCGCCTCGGAATCGAGCGGAACGAGCTCCTTGGCGATCGCGTAGTTGTAGCGCGCGAGGCGTCCGCCCAGCAGCGGCTCCATGACGACGATTGGGATCTTCAACGCCGTGAGTCGTTCGTAGAGGTACTTCGCGTCGAGGTTGCGGGCGTTGACCTCCTTTGCGTGGCGCCAGTCGACGTAGTTCATCTGTATCTGGCAGAAGTCCCACTTGTACTCGCCGTGATGGTCGAGGCACCATTCGAAGACCTTCGGGTCGCCGTGGAAGGAGAATCCCAGGTTGCGGATGCGCTTCTCCTGACGCAGCTTCAGGCACCAGTCGAGCGCACCGTTCTCGAGGTAGCGCTGCGAGAACATCTTGAAGCCGCCGTTGCCGACTGAGTGGAGGAGGTAGTTGTCGATGTAGTCCGTCTTGAGATATTCAAGCGACTTCTCGAACATCTTCCTGCACTCGTCGAGAGGGAACTGCTGCGGCGCGAAGTTCGAGAGCTTCGTGGCGAGCATGTAGGCGCCGCGCGCGTAGCCGCTCGCCTTGAGGGCGCGGCCGAGGTGCGTCTCGGATCGGCCCATGCAGTATGCGGGCGAGGTGTCGAAGTAGGTGACGCCCTGGTCGAGCATGTACTTGACCTGCGAGTCGAGGAGCTTCTGGTCGATGTCGGCGCGCGACGTGCCTGGAATCGGCTTGCCGCCGACGCGCCCTGCGGCGTTGAGCCCGTCAACAGTTGGCAGGCGCATCGCGCCATAGCCGAGCAGCGAGACCTTGCGTCCGTCTTTTGTCAGTCTTGTCGTCATTGCAGTCATGATCCACTGATGCCGGGCGCGAGGCGGCGAATGGTGCGCGATGCGCCCCAGAGAATTGCGGCAGAGGCGAGAAATGCGGGCTCGGGAGCGACCAAGATGAAGCCGAGCTGCAGATAGAGAAGCGCGCCTATGGTGCGCCCAACGGCGGCGCGGCGCTCGGCTGGACCATGCGCGCACCAGAGAGGCCCCACCGCGGCGCACCATGTGATGAACGTCCACAGGCAGCCCAGCACCGGCAGCAGCAGAAGCGAATAGGCGATGCGCGGATCGGGCAGGTTCAATCGGCAAGCGAGAACAGGCACCATTGCGGCAAGGGGCGCAAAGGCCGCAAGACCCAGCAGATAGCGCCGGTTGCCGAGCCCCTCGCTCGCGGACTCCTCTCCCTCCGAAAGCTTTGTGACGGCCGCGATGTAGAGCATCCACCCGCCTGCCGCAAGAAGCAGCGCAGCGCAGGCAAAGATGAACATCACTCCCGGATCGCCTGGATGCATGGTCGTTGAACAGCGCGCAAGCCCGGGAACGTACAGCGCAGCGCCGCCTGCGATCATGCTAAGGCCTCTGCACGCGCCCATCAGCATAGAACCCTTCACGCGGTTGTATAGCAATATCGCGCCCAGCAGCAGCAGGGCCACGCACCACCAGAGCGCCGGAAGAGATGCGGCGGCGCCTGCGAAGATGGCCACGACGAGACATGCGGCGCGCGCGGTCTTGGCAGCGCGCATCGAAATCGCGCCTGATGGGATTGGACGGTGCGGAGAGTGCTGTGCGTCGCAAGCGGCTCCCGCAACGTCGTTGTCGGCAAGGCCGAACATGTAGAGGAAGAGCGATGCCGCTGCCGCCGCGAGCGCGCGTGGCGCGCAGGCGTGGAATATCTCCGGAAACGCAGCCGCAAGGAAAGCTGCCCCAGCCAGGGCATCGCCCGGGGCGGTAGGCAGGTTCGGAAGGCGGAAGAACGAAAGCCACGGCGCGATGCGCTTGCGCAGGGGAGCGCGCTCCACGCGCACGCTCTCGCGCGAACGAGAGGACGAAATGCTCGATGCACGGCGCAGGAAGCGCGCGTGGGAGAAGAACGGCGGGATGGTGAAGAGAAAGGCCAGCACGTCCGAAATCGGATGCGAAACCCAGATGGCGAACATGTGGTCTTCGAAGAGATACGGAAGCAACCAGATGCATGGCAGAAGGCAGAGGCACTGGCGCATCATCGAAAGTAGGATTGCCGTCTTTGGATGGCCGATGGACTGGAAGTACGTAGTCGCCACCACGTTGAGGCCGATGCACCACAGCATGCAGTTGGCAAGGCGCAGGTCGCCCGCTACGAGGCTTAGAAACCCAACATCCTTGCCGTCAGTGAACACCCGTGCGATCACTCCCGGCGCAAGCACGTTCGCGGCCGCAGCAGTGGCCACGCACGCCGTTGTGATCCAGAAGCCGAGCATCAACGCGTCGCGCACTCTGCCGTAGCTGCGCGCGCCCCAGTTGAAGCCCATTATCGGCGCAAGCCCCTGCTGCACGCCCAGGACGGGCATCAGGAAGAACATGACCGACATCTGGAAGATGCCGAGGGATGCGATCTGGGCGGTGGCCGCCTCGCGGCTTGTCGCCCACTTCGCGAACGCCATCTGCATCGAGACCGTTATCAGGCTGCCCATCAGCTGCTGCAGCGCGGGCGAGAGACCGATGCCCGCCGCCCGCCGCGCGTACTCGCGGTAGAACCGCACGCATCCAAGGCGAAGGCGCACCACGCTGTGCCCCGGCCTGTAGTACCACAGCGCGCAGAGGCACGAGAGGAACATCGCGATGTTGGTGGCCCAGGCGGCGCCGGCGACGCCCATCTTGAACGTGAAAATGAAGATCGGATCCAGCACCAGGTTCGCTCCGAATCCCGCCACCATGCACATCATGGACGGAAGCACTCCGCCTTCGCTTCTCATCGCCGCGGAGAGACCGAATGCGAGATGCGAGAAGAGATGCGAGAAGAGGACGAGGCGCAGGTAAGTCTTCGCCTGCTCAAGGGCGCCCGGCGTCACGCCACTGCCGCCCGTCGCGCGCAGAATCGGATCTAGAAACGCGAACACGAGCGGCGGCAGCACGAAGAAGAATGCGAGCTTGAACGCCACAAGCTCGCCGAGTATCTTCTCGCACGCGGTTCGGTCACCCGCGCCCAACTTCAAGGAAATCAGCGCCGCATGGCCCGCGCCCACGAACACGCCGAACGCGCCGAACACCATCATCACCGGGAAGGCAAGCGTGAGGCCGGCCATGGCGTCCTGTCCGCAGCCCTGGCCGATGTAGACGCGGTCAACGATCGTGTAGAGCGCGTTTAGCGTCATCGAGACGAGCGCCGGCCACGAATAACGCAGCAAAAGGCGCCCCAGGGGCGCCTCCGCGAGGTCCTTGAGCCTGGAGTCCGACATCGCCTTGGATTAGAACACCACGGCCACGCCTTTGCCGTTGACCTGCTCGATGCTGCCGACGTCGCCCAGCTCCTTGCGGATGCGGGCCATCTCTTCGGCAGGAATCTGGCAGCCGGAGAGGATGAGCGAGTCCAGGCGGCGCCATCCGGAAAGGTCGTCGGGGAGCTTTGTGATGCGGCAGCCGCTGAACGAAACGCTCTTG
>JAFUDL010000440.1 GCA_017459225.1 Kiritimatiellia bacterium | reverse complement strand
TGAAATACTGCGGGGCGGCCAGAACGAGCGTGCCGGGGTTGAGCTTGTAGAGCTTCGCCGCCGTGTTGTTGGAGGCTTTCGCAATGGTGATGGTGCGCGGCGTCTCGCCGTCGATGCAGTCGAGCGTGTCGAACTTCACGTTGTTCTGGTAGAAGTAGCAATCCGCATGCCCGCCGTCGTTCCACGTCCAGTTGGCGTATGCGCCGAAGACGTACGTTCCAACCGCCCCGCCGAGGCCGATGTCCATGTGTACAGTCGTGGTGGAGCCGTTGAAGGAGATGCCGCCGGAGCCGAGGTTGATGCGCTTGGCATAGAAGCCGAGGGCATTGTTCCGGACGTCGAGCACAAGCCCGTTCGCCCACACGGTTCCGTACTGGCGCGTGGTGGTGAATATGCTGCTCCACACGTAAACCGTGCCCGCCACGGCGAGTTCCGCGCCGTCCGCCATGGCGACGCCAAGCCGGGCGTTCGCGCCTTCGCCCGTGACCAGATCGCCGGAAAGCTCCACCCGGGCACCGGATTCGATGGTCAACGTCTGGCCGCTCGCGCCCGTAAGATTCTCGGCGGAGAGCTTTGCGCCGGCTGCCAGCGTCACATTGTCGTCGAGGGTCACGGTGTCTGCCGTGAACGTGAAGGACGTGCCGGCCAGGCGTAAGCCGCCTGCGCCGTCAACGGCGCCCCATCCCGCGGCCGTCACGCCATTGGGGAATTCGACCGGGCCGGCGGAGTTCACGTTGTAGTCGGTGGTGAACGCGACGGGGCAGTTGAACGTGTTCGCCGCCGACGAGGTGGAAACGATCTTGCCGACGGTGAGCGTCTTCGCGGCGTCGCCGTCCGTGCCGGAACCGTTGACCGTCACGGAGCCCGTACCGAAGAAGTTGAGCGAGCTCGCCGTGAAGTTGGCCGGCATGGAAACGGCGAGCGCAGTGTCGTTCGTGAAGCAGAGGTCGTCCACGGGCGAAAGCACGGTGCGGCCCCAGTTCGCGGGGTCGCTGATGGTCGTGCCGTCGCCGCCGCCCGTCCAGAAGCAGTACTCGGTCTGACGACGGACGCTTACGCAGTCGATGGCCGTGGCCTTGTCTTCATTGTTGTTGAACGCAGTGAACTGCAACCGATAGGTGCCGGTCGTCTCCACTGTAATGTACTTCTCGTATGGCGTCAGCTCAGACGAAGTCGTCGTCATGAACTGATCGTTGATGAGATCGTTGGCGATCGCGCCGTCAACGAGCTGGCCGAACGAAATTTTGATGGTTTGGCCGGTATACTGGCCTGGTCGCGCCACATAGTTCAGCGACACCCTGTAGGTGCCGGGGGCGGCGACCGCCACGTCCTGATAGGCGATTGTATCTCCGGTGTGGGTGTTGTCGGGGGCAGGAGCGGTCTGTATGAACATCGCGTACTTGCCCACCTCAAGCCCCGTCGCCACCCATGTGCCGAACGGACATCCCAAGCCGACCCTCTCGATATCGTTGACCTGCCACCCCGGATTGCTGTAGTTCGCGAAGTTGGCGTAGGCGCCCCAGGGCTGGGAGACGCTGAAAGACCCTTCCTCGAACTCGCCGTTCGTCACAAGTTCTTCGGACGCGAAGAGGCGCACGTTGTCGTATGCGGTGGCCTTGTCGGCGGAGGACGAGCCGAAGAACTTCAGGCGGTAGGTGCCGGCGGAGAGCACGGCGACGGGACGGGAATAGGGGACGAACGCATCGGAAGCGGGGGAGAGAGTGTCCAGCAGATCGTCCTCCGTGACGTCCGCCTTGTCTCCGCCGATTTTCCCGAAGTAGATCTTCGCCGTCTGGCCGAGACATCCGGGACGCCCGGCGTAGTCGAACGCCAGCGTGTAGAGGCCGGGAGTCTCGATCGTCACGTCCTGATATGCAAAGCCGGTGCTGCCGCCGACGTTGACTGGATGAACATCGCGTACGTCCCTACGACGCCGCTGTTCGCCACCCATGTGCTCCCCGCAGGAGCGATGCCGCCCGAACTGATCGTCCAGCCGGGATTGTCGTAGCCCGCGTTAGTCGAATAATGGGGATAGGCGCCGGCCGTTCCTGATTCGAAGAAGCCGTTTTCAAGCCGGGTGTCGATCTTGCGCACGCTCACGTTGTCGAACGCCGTGGAACTATCGACCGAGGACGTTCCCGAGAAAAGCAGCCGGTAGGTTCCGGCCGCCTTCACGTCGATCGTGCGGTGGTATGTGGTCAGCGAAGCGTAAGTGGTGGCGGCAAAGGTCGTGAGCACGTTCTCGGTCGGGACCGCGCCGTCCACCACCTGCGAGAACGACACGGTGACCGTCTCCTTGTTATATGCCGTCTTGCCGCTCGTCGGCCGCGCCACCCACTGGAAGGATATCCGGTAAACTCCCGGGGCCGGTACGGTCACGTCCTGATAGAAGGACGAGGGGGAACCGCTGTTCGTCTTGAGGCATATCGCGTACGTGCCGATCGGCAGTCCGCTCGCGATGTAAACATTGCTGGCCTTGGCCTTTACGCAGTTCGCGAGCGTCCAGCCCGGGATATGGGCGTTGCTGCCGTTGAGGCCTTCTTTGTAGTCGCCGCTCACGGTTCCCGCCTCGAAGTCGCCGTTCGCGACAAGCTCGTAGCTCGTCCACGGGGCGGCAACGCAGATGCTGGCGGCGGTAACCGCCGTCAGTCCAACGACAAAGCCCTTAATGCTCATTAAAACCTCCTAGTTGATTCTTATAAGGGACTTAACGTTAAAACTTCCGGATGTTCTCTATCTTATGATCAAAACAGAGCCGCCCGCATTAAAGAGCGCAAGACCGCTCTTCTCCACCGGCGTTTCCGATCCTTCCACGGCAACTTCAATCGTACGGGGCTTCAGCTTGTATCCCTTGCTGCGGGTGGCGGCGTCGGCCTTGAACTTGACAGTGGCATCTGGCGCCTCGTTCCAGACTATGACGAAGGGCTCGGCCGACTTCGCGAATTCACGGAGGTTGTCCGGCCGCTTCGAGAGGTCCACGGTGACGGTTGCTCCCGAGGCGAAGCCGAGCGCCTTTGCGCCTGAACCAAACGCCGACGTGGCATTCAGCGCCGTCGTGCGCGCACCAAGATCGATGATCGAGCCGTTCTGCATTTCGCATCCGTGGAAGTAGTTGTGCGTCTCGCTGGGAACGAACGTGCCATGCACCTTGATGACGCCGTTGCCGTCGTTGGCGTTGGATCCGTAAACGGCTATGTAGTCCCTCACGTCCATCTGCACCTGCACGTTCAGGGCGCAGTTGATGCGGAAGTCCGCCGTCGTGGCGCGGCACGACGTCTTGTTCACCTTCAGCCAGCCGCCGCTCGTGATATCGACAAGTCCGTTCAGGACGTCGGCGTTGTGCAGCCAGAAGGTCTTTCCGGAGGTAATCGGCACGGTGAGCGTGTGTCCGCCGAGGTCGAGCGTGGCTTTGTTGTGGCCGGACTGGATTATTCCGCCGCTCATCGCGACGGTCCACTTCGAGTCCGCCTCCAGAAGCAGGTTCGCGATCTGCGCGCTGCCGTCGCCCGTATCGACCGACGTGTTCTTCAGCTCGCCGCCGGCGAGTATGAACTTGTATCCGGTGATGTCGTACTTGCCGTTCAGCTCCAGCACGGCATTCGTACCAAGCCTGACGGTGTCGCCGTCGTCGCTGGTGTTCATCAGCCCGAACGGGTTGTCGCCCCTGTACGCGCTCGTGACGGTGCCGCACTGCACGTCGAGACCGCCGGTGTACGTAGAATCGGGCGTGGCGCGCATCGCGCCCTCGCCCTTCTTCACGATGGCGATGTTCCCTTTCACCGCCACGCCGTCGAGCGCGACCATGCCTGCGGCGTTCGTAACCGTCAGGGTCGAGAGCGTTCCGGCGTTGTTGACGACCGTCGCGCCGAGATAGTCGCCGGCGGAGAGCCCGACCACGGTGAGGTTGTGCCCGTTCAAGTCCAGAGTTGCGGCATTGTTGAGCGCGATCTCGCCAAGCGCGGTCCAGTCGCAGTCTGCGGCCAGCGTCAGCGTCTCGGACTGTTCGGTTCCCATTGTGAAACTCGCCGTCGTGAAGGGAATCTCGCTGCCTCCCTCTATCGAGATAAGCATGGGGACGTTGCCCGGCGAGAGTATTCCGCCCTGGCCGCCCCAGGTGTCGCCGCACACGATCGTGAAGCGGTGCCATCCTTCCGCAACAGAAGCATTGAAGGTCATTTCAGTTTGGTACGTGTTGTTCACCGCCACCCAGCTGCCGTCGATGCGGAAGGCGAAGTAGTCGTCGAACTTCTGGCGGATTCTCCAGAGTCCGGACTGTTCCGGCGTCACAAAGAACCAGCCGTCGAAGCGCAGCTGCGAGTTGTTCAGGTTGTTTTTCGACCACGTGGTGTCCTTGCCTACGAGGTTCGCGAGATTGCCCGCGCCCTTCTGGCTGTACTCGAAAAGCCCCATATCCTTCCAGGCGACGCCGGGAATGTCGGATCCGTTGTTGCGTTCGCCTGCGTAGGCGATGCGCCCCCACTGCGTGGTCGTGGTCCGCTCCGGGAACATTCTCACTTCCTTCCACGGCGGATGTTCCGCGCCTTCCGGGACGGAGAACTTCGTTGACCCGGACACCACGACGGTTGTGAAGTTGGTGGGCAGCGCACCGGAAATCTCCTCGTTCTCGTTGTTGTAGCACGTCCAGTTGAGCGGGTCGTTCAGGTTGCCCTCCTCGCCGTTTCCGGTCCACACCGCCGTGAGCGGCTTGTCCGCGTCCAGGACAACCGCATACAAGCCGTCTTCCCTGACGGAAAGAGCGTAGCGGCTCACGATCGTCTCGGACGGCTTGAAGGCGACGTTTTCCGGCACGGCCTCCCACGCGACGAGTTTTTCATCGTTCTCCAGCTCGCGTTCTCCCGTCTCGACCGTCACTTCGCTGCCGGCGAAGAATGTGGTCGTGGCACTGTCGAAGGCGTTTGTGAAGAGCGAGATGTCAAGCGTCGTCTGCTCGAATCCACTCGCGCCCAGCTGCACCGTCGGGTGCGGCACCTTGGAATTATCGAGATGGCCGACGTTAGGAGCATAGGTGTCGCGCACGACGAAAAGCGGGCGGGAGTCCCAGGCGTTGGTGAAC
>JAFUDL010000439.1 GCA_017459225.1 Kiritimatiellia bacterium | reverse complement strand
GGCATCCTCAACGTCTCCGCCAAGGACCTCGGCACCGGTAAGGAGCAGAAGATCACCATCACCGCGGCGAGCGGCCTCTCCAAGGACGAGATCGAGCGCATGCGCAAGGACGCCGAGATGCACGCGGCCGAGGACGCAAAGCGCCACGAGGACGTCGAGACGCGCAACAAGGCCGAGTCCCTCGCCTTCCAGGTCGAGAAGACCCTGAAGGAGAACGGCGACAAGGTCCCCGCCGACAAGAAGGCGCCCGTCGAGTCCGCGCTCAAGGACCTGCAGGAGGCGCTCAAGGGCCAGGACATCGCCGCCATCAAGGCGAAGGAAGAGGCCCTTATGAAGGCGATGGAGCCCGTGGCGCAGGCCATGTACGCCGGCGCACAGGGAGCGGCCGGCGCGCAGGGCGCGCAGGCCGGTGGCTTCAACCCCGGCGCGGGCACGCCCCCGCCGAACGACGGCGGCTCCAAGAAGGCCAGTGACGACGTGGTCGACGCCGACTATACGATGAAGTAAGAACGGAGTGCCTAGTGCTGAGTGCCTAGTGCGCATGAGGCACCAGGCACCATGCACCAGGCGCTAGAATTTCCAACTACAACCAACCGAAAGGAAAGTGAAAAAATGAAAGTGAGACCTCTGGGCGATCGCGTTCTCGTTGAACCGATCGAGGAGAAGGAGCAGATGGTCGGCGGAATCTACATCCCCGACGCAGCCAAGGAAAAACCGATCACGGGCACCGTGAAGGCCATTGGCAAGAAGTATGACAAGGACCATAAGGAGCTTGCCTTCGACGTGAAGGTGGGCGACACCGTGCTGCTGCCGAAGTATGGCGGCACCGAAGTCAAGATAGACGGAAAGAAGCTGCAGCTCGTCCGCGAAGAGGACCTGCTGGGCGTGATCGAGAAGTAACAACCAACGGGGAACCCCCGGTTTCCCCGAACCCCTTCAACAAGGAATTATCATTATGGCTAAACAGATCAAGTTCGACGCGGATGCGCGTCAGAAGATTCTCGCCGGCGTTGAGAAGCTCAGCGCGGCCGTCACATCCACGCTCGGCCCCTCCGGCCGCAACGTGATTCTCGACAAGAAGTTCGGCTCGCCGCAGATCACCAAGGACGGCGTGACCGTCGCGAAGGAGATCGAGCTGCCCGATCCCTTCGAGAACATGGGCGCTCAGATGGTGAAGGAAGTCGCCTCCAAGACGAACGACGTCGCGGGCGATGGCACCACCACGGCCACGCTGCTCGCCGAGTCAGTGTACCGCGAGGGACTCAAGAACCTCACGGCCGGCGCCAACGCGATGGCTCTTAAGCGCGGCATCGACAAGGCCACCGGCGCGGTGGTTGACGCGATCGCCAAGCTCTCCAAGAAGGTGAAGAGCGCCGAGGAGATCGCTCAGGTCGCCACGCTCTCCGCCAACGGCGAGGAGGAGATCGGCAACATCATCTCCGAGGCGATGGACAAGGTGGGCAAGGACGGCACGATCACGGTGGAAGAGGCGAAGACCCTTGAGACCACGCTCGACGTCGTCGAGGGCATGCAGTTCGACAAGGGCTACCTCTCGCCCTACTTCGTCACCGATCCCGAGGAGATGGAGTGCGTGCTCGAGAACCCCTACATCCTCCTCTTCGAGAAGAAGATCTCGAACCTGCAGGACATGCTGCCGCTCCTGCAGAGCGTTGCCAAGACCGGCAAGCCGCTGATGATCATCGCCGAGGACGTCGAGGGCGAGGCTCTCGCCACGCTCGTGGTGAACAAGCTGCGCGGCTCCTTCCAGGTGTGCGCCGTCAAGGCCCCCGGATTCGGCGACCGCCGCAAGGCGATCCTCGAGGACATCGCAATCCTCACCGGCGGCAAGCTCGTTAGCGAGGATCTCGGCATCAAGCTCGAGAACGTCACGCTCGACATGCTCGGCAGCGCCGCGAAGGTCACGGTTGACAAGGACAACACCACGATCGTCAAGGGCAAGGGCAAGAGCGCCGACATCTCCGCACGCGTGGCTCTCATCAAGAAGCAGATCGAGGAGACCACTTCCGACTACGACCGCGAGAAGCTGCAGGAGCGCCTCGCCAAGCTCGCCGGCGGCGTTGCCATCATCAAGGTCGGCGCTGCCACCGAGGCCGCCATGAAGGAGAAGAAGGACCGCGTGGACGACGCTCTGCACGCCACCCGCGCGGCCGTCGAGGAGGGCATCGTTCCTGGCGGCGGCGTCGCCTACCTGCGTTGCCAGAAGGCCATCGAGACCCTCGGGCTCTCCGGCGACGAGGCCGTGGGCGCCGCCATCGTCGAGCGCGCCATCGAGGCTCCGCTGCGCAAGCTCGTTGCGAACGCCGGCCAGGAGGCCGCCCTTGTGGTGGCCAACGTCAAGGCCAAGAAGGGCTCCGACGGCTACAACGTGCGCACCGGCGAGTACGGCGACCTGCTGAAGTGCGGCGTGGTCGATCCGGCCAAGGTCGTCCGCACCGCCCTCCAGAACGCGGCCTCCATCGCGGGCCTGCTGCTCACCACCGACTGCATGGTGACGGACATCCCCGAGAAGAAGGACTGCAACTGCGGCCATGGCGGCGGCCAGCCCGGCATGGACGGCATGATGTAATCCGCGCGCGGTTCCATGACCGTGCAAGAGAAGACCTCGCTCCCCCGCTGGAGCGAGGCCTTTTTTTCGTGCGCCGGCGCCAATAGTTTGATATACTTCACCGCATTGCACAGGATTGTGGATGAAAGCATATCTCGACATACTCCGGCTCGTGTGGCCTCTTGCGCTCGGCATGGTGAACAACGCCGTCATGCAGTCCGTCGACCGCGCGTATCTGGCGCGTTCGTCGATGGAGTGCCTTGAGGCCGTTCTGCCCGCCACGGCGCTCGCGTGGCTGTTTCTCGGCTTCTTCCAGTCGGTGGTGGGATACGCCGGCGTTTTTGTGGCGCAGTACCACGGGGCGGGCAGCCGAACGGCGTGCGTGAAGAGCTACCGGGTGGCGCTGGCGCTCGCCGGGGCGGCAGGGGCGCTGATGCTTCCGATAGCCATCTGGGGCGGCAGACTGCTCGGTCTCACCGGCGCCTCTGCGGGCGTGGTGGATCTTGCCGAAGGATACTTCCGCGTGGCGGCGTTCGGCGGAGTGTTCGTGTTCGGCCACATCGCTGCATCCTCTTTCTTCACGGGGATGGGGCGCACGCGCATCGTGTTCTGGGTGAACCTCGCCGGCAATCTGCTGAACATCCTTCTTGACCCGCTTTTCATTTTCGGCGAGGTGTCGTGCGGAGAGGTCTCGATTCCATGTCTTGGCCTTGGAATGAAGGGGGCGGCGTATGCCACGGTGATTTCGCAGGCAGTTCAGCTCGCGGCGCTGGCCATTGCGGCGAGGCGCGTTACGCGCACAGTCGGAAAGGACGACGCTGATGTCCCTTCGGCGTGGGAGCTCGCAAAGCGCGTTCTGCGATTCGGCCTCGCCTCTGGCGGGTACGAGGTGCTGAACATGCTCTCGTTCACCATATTCGTGTTCGTGACGGGCGGCGTTGGCGGACTGGAACTCGCCGTGTCGAATACATGCTTCACCGTGAACTTTCTGCTCTTCGCGCCGATGATAGGCTTCTCGGTGGGCGCGCAGACGCTCGTTGGACAGGCGATGGGACGCGGCGACCCGGCGGAGGCCGCGCTTGCGGTGAGGCGCACGATGATTCTCGGCCTCGCGTTCGTTGCGACACTCGCAACGGTTGTGTTGCTGCTGCACCGTCCGATACTTTCCTTCTATGCGCCGTCCGATCCTGCTGCGCGCTCGCAGTTCATCTCGCTCGGCTTCCGGCTGATGACGCTGATGTTCACGTGGCTGCTGCTTGACTCCGCCGACATGATCTACTCCGGCGCGCTCAAGGGCGCAGGCGACACGCGCTTCGTCTTCTGGTGGATGCTCGTGTGCTCGTTTGCGATCTGGATGCCGCTTGTGTTCATGGCAAGGCAATTCTTCAACACCATGCCGGCGCTGTGGTCCACGATGGTCGCCTACGTGGTGGTGATATGCGCGGGCTCCGCCATCCGCTGGCGCCGCGGCAGATGGAAGACCCACCGGCTCGTTTGACGTAGTTCCGTCACCACCACTTGCGCGGGGCGAGAGTGCGCTGGGGCAGAACGCGGCCGACTAGCGCGAGCGCCGCGATCCAGGCGGCGTACCATGCGATGCACGCGCCAGCCGTCCATGGCTCCACCTCGAACGTCGCGCCTGGCAGCGCCGCCACGCACTTCGACGCGAACGCCATCGTCCAGGTGAGCGCCGCCGCGAAGTTGTTGAGTATCGCCGCAAGCGGCAGGCACACGATGCTCGCTGCGAGCGCGCCCATGCCGGTCTTCACCATCAGGTGCGCGCACGCCATCACTGCGATGTTCGCGAGAAGCCCGCCTGGCGTGAAGCGCCCGAATGTGCGGGCCGTGATGGGCGCGCCAGCGATCCATGCGGCGAAGGATACTCCTATGCCGGCGCACCATCGGGCGGCGCGCGAACCGGGACGGAACCACGGCGATAGCGAGCGCGTCCACTTCATCCACAGCACTATGCCCAGCATGACAGTGAAGGAGAGCGTGCAGCCGATGTCGAACAGCCGCTC
>JAFUDL010000438.1 GCA_017459225.1 Kiritimatiellia bacterium | reverse complement strand
TAGGCGCGCATGCGGATGATTTTCGCGTTGTCGCCGATGGTGGGCGCGCGGAGATTCAGCAGGCGATAGACGCCGCCTCTGCAGCTGGCGGAGGGCGTGTTGTCGTTGCGCCTGGCGTGCATCCAGTCGGCACGCTGCGCCTCAGAAGCCATGTGGAGCTTCATCTGGAGAAAGGGGCGGTTCTGCTTGGAAGCACGAAGAGAGATGACTACGACGATTTTCCTCGCGATGTGTGCAGCGTGTCGCCCGAAAGTTCGTACAGGGCTCTCATTCAGGCGTGGGACGCAGAAGACATCGCGATCACGGGAAAGGGGACGATTGACGGTCAGGGCCCTGCCTTCTACGACCGCAAGCCGCCGCGCGGCCACTGGCCGAAGCCGAAGTTCCGTCCGCTGATGGTCCAGTTCGTCCGCTGCAGGCGCGTGAGGCTGGAGGGCGCCACCTTCAAGGACAGCCCGATGTGGACGATGTTCATCCGCCTTTGCGAAGACGTGGTGGCGGACGGGATAACGGTCGTTGGCGACCAGCGCATGATCAACAACGACGGAATCGACTTCGATGCCTGCCGACGCGTGCGCGTGGGCAATTCGTTCTTCAAGACGGGCCCCGGCTACCAGAGGCTGGAGTACATCGAGGCCACCGGCAATCAATACATTGAATGTCCGGGGACAGTCCCCATCGGTCATCTATTGGACTTGTGGCAGGTTTTAACGGCCGGAAGTGCGTTATAATGTGCCACAAGTATGTTTTCAGGTTGACTTGTGGCAGAAAATAAGGTATGCTATGCGTCGAAACAGCCAAGAAAGGTTTGTTTTCGATGATAATTGGCCGAGAAGTTGAACTTGTAAAACTAAAGAGCGCGGAGAGTTCGGGTAAGGCCGAATTCATTGCGGTCTATGGACGCCGCCGAATTGGAAAGACGTTTCTGGTTCGGCAGGCATGTGGCAGTTTCGCGTTTGAGCATACGGGCATACGCAAGCGTGGCACCGCCAAACAGCTGGAGGAGTTTGCAAAGTCCCTTTCGGCGCAGGGATATCCAAGGTGCAGGCGTCCGTCAGATTGGTACGAGGCGTTTGATTTCCTCAAGGAGCTTCTTCTCGGAAAGGGAGTGGGGCGCAAGATCATATTCCTCGACGAATGTCCGTGGATGGATACGCCGAAGTCCGATTTCGTCGGAGCCCTTGACCATTTTTGGAATGGCTGGGCTTCCGCGCGGAATGACATCATGTTGGTCATCTGCGGGTCGGCGACGTCATGGGTCATCGAGAAGATCATCGACGATTACGGCGGACTCCACAACCGGCTGACGCGGCAAATCTACCTTCGTCCGTTCACACTTGCCGAATGCGAGGCGCTCGTGCGCGCGAATGGACACGTCATGAACCGCGACCAGATACTGGAAGGGTACATGGTGATGGGCGGCGTCCCGTACTACTGGGATCTGCTTCGCACGGACATCAGCCTCGTGCAGAACATCGACGAACTGTTCTTTGCTCCGCATGGTGAGCTCTCCGACGAGTTCGACCATCTGTTTCTTGCTCTCTTCCGCAAGCCGAAGCTGTACATTTCCGTCATTCGCGCCCTCGGGACGAAGAAGTGCGGGATGACGCGGAACGAGATCATCGCGGCCACGCGCACGAAGGGGAACGGACGCCTTTCGCGCGTTCTGAAAGAACTTGCGCAATGCGACTTCATCCGCGCATACGCGGAACCGGGCCGCCGGAAGCGCGATCTTGTCTATCAGCTGATCGACAACTACGTCCTGTTCTACTTTAGGTTCATTGACGGAGAGACCAACTTGATGCCGAACTTCTGGTCCGTGTCGCAGACGACTCAGGCCGTGCGCATCTGGTGCGGACTCGCCTTTGAGCGCGTGGCGTTGCAGCACCTTGAGGCAATCAAGAGGAAGCTCGGCATCTCCGGCGTTGTGACTCGTACATACGGCTGGAGGTTCCGCGATGACGGCAAGGACGGGGATGGCGCGCAGATCGACCTTGTCATCGAGCGCGACGACAAGGTCGTCAACCTGTGTGAAATGAAGTACACCGCCGGTCCGTTTACGATAACGGACGAATATGACAGGCGGCTTAAGATCAAACGTGAGGTCTATGCGGAACAGACGGGGACGTCGGACGCAATTCACCTTACGATGGTCTCCGCGCATGGGCTCAAGGCCAACGCGAACGCATCCGACGTTCAGTCCGTCGTCACGCTCGACGATTTGTTCAAGGGGTAAATGTTCGGGGGGGCTGTCCCCACAGGTTGTTCCTAAAGAAAGGAAACAAAGATATGACGGATAAAATTGGACAAGTAGCTATTGTGGCCGCGATGGCGCTGGGCGTTTCGGCGGCGCTGGGCGCTGACAGCGATCTCTCAAAAAAGGCGGCGAAACGCAGGTCTCCAGAATGGCCCAACCTAGAGGAGGTAATCGTCGTTTCGAAATGCCACCTCGACGCGGGCTATACGATGCCCGTGCCGCAGCTGCAGGAGAAGATCAGAAAGGACGATTGCGAAAAGGCGTTGGCGCTCTTCGCGAGGGATTGCGGCGGACCTGCGGATAGACGTTTCCGCTGGGTGTTTCCCGTGTGGTCGATGGAGACCGCACTCGACGAGCATCAGGACGGCGCACGCCGCGCCCGAATCGAAGAGGCCGTGCGCGAAGGACGGTTCGTATGGCACGCGATGCCGTTCACGATCGAGACGGAGTCGTCCGACCTCGAGGAACTCGTGCGCATTGTCGGACGATCTTCCGTGATGTCGCGTCGGTTCGGGAAGCCGCTTCCCCAGTGGGCGAAGCAGACGGACGTGCCAGACCAGGCGTGGGCGCTCCCGACGGTCCTCGCCCATTCCGGCGTGAAGTTCCTGCACATGGGCATCAATGGCTGTAGCAAGCCTGCGCGAGAGACGAACAGAATGCCGC
>JAFUDL010000437.1 GCA_017459225.1 Kiritimatiellia bacterium | reverse complement strand
GGCCTTGCAGATCTCTTCGGCCTCGATCTTGGCATGGCCATACGGCCCCACGCCCACCAGTTCGTCCTCCTCGTAGATCGGATGCTTCTTCGGAACGCCATAGACGGCCGTGGACGAGATCTGCACCATCCTCTTCACGCCGAACTTCCTGCACGCCGCGATCACGTTGCGCACGCCGTCCACCTCGGTGGTTCGGATGTCCTCCGGCGAATAGAGCGGCAGGGCGGCGGCGGTGTTCACCACCATGTCGCAGCCGTTGACGCACGCCTCAACGGCCGCCACGTCGCGCACGTCGCCCTTCGTGAACTCAAGCCACGGCTCGCTCTTCTCGGGGTAGTCGAAGTCCGCAATGTCCAGAACGCGAAGCGTCTCGACGCCTTTCGCGCGCAAATGGCGGATCAGGTTGATTCCGAGAAAACCGCTTCCGCCGGTGACTAGAACTGTCTTGATCATATGTCCAGAAAATTACTTTCCGCAGATTGCCTTGAAGTGCGGCAGCACCGCCTCGGTCCAGATCTTGTAGCCCGCGTCGCCGGGATGCAGACGGTCAGGCATGATCCACTTGGTGTCGCCCTTCTCGTCGAGGTACTTGGCGTTGAAGTCGCACCAGATCACCTTGTCGCCGTCGGCATAGCCCTTGATGATGGCGTTCACCTGCTCGTTGTTCTTACGAAGTCGGTTCTCCGGACCCTCTCCGCGCGGGAATATCGGAAGAAGAAGCGTCTTGGCCTGCGGCTGCTTCTTTGCGATGACGTCGAGGATGCGGCGGATGCCCTTCGCAACATCCTCGGGCTTGTCGCTTCTCGAGTTGTTGGTGCCGATCATCAGCATGATACACTTCGCCTTGTAGCCGTCGAGCTCGCCGTTCTCTCCGCGCCACACGAGATGCTGCGTGCGGTCGCCGCCATAGCCGATGTCGAGGATCGAATACGTCTTCGAGAGCTTTTCCAGCCAGTTCTTGCCAGGACGCTCCCAGTTGTGCGTGATGGAGTCGCCGAAGAAAACGAGGTCGATCTCGCCCTTCGAATCCGCAATCTGGTCGCGCTTGTCGCGAAGGCGTTTCAGCCACCAGTCGTCGCGTTTGCCGGAGTTCGCGCCAGCAATGCGCGTTGCGGGAAGGACGGTGGCGGGCGTCTTGTCCTTGAGCTTCTCGAAGTGCGTCTTCACCCTCGAATAGCGGTTCTTCGGGCAGGGCAGCTTGCCGTCGGAAAGCGCGTAGTCGATGTAGGGCTTCACCTCCTCGTACCAGATCTCGTAGCCCGGAGCCTCGGGATGCAGACGGTCGGGCATCACCCACTTGATGTCGCCGTTCTTGTCTAGAAACCTATCCGAGAAGTCGCACCAGAACACCTTCTTGCCGTCGCAGAACTTGCGAATCTGCAGGTTCACGGCGTCGTTGCGGAGGCGGAACGAATCGGTCTCGCTGGCGCCGCGCGGGAAGATCGCAGTGAGCACCACCACGGCCTTGGGCTGCTTGGCGCGGATACGCTTCAGTATCTCGCTGATGCCGAGAATCGTGTCGGACGGAGGCTCGTCGGAGAAGTTGCGGAAGTGTCCGGAATTGTTGGTGCCGATCATCAGAAGAATGCACTTCGCCTCGTATCCGTCGAGCTCGCCGTTGTCGAGCCGCCACAGCACATGCTCCGTGCGGTCGCCGCTCGTTCCGAGGTTGAGCATCTTCATGTCGCCCTCGGAGAAGTACTTGTTCGCCTGCGCCTTGCCCTTGCTTTCCCAGAAGTGCGTGATTGAGTCGCCAATGAAGACGACCTTCGCGCCACCGCTCTTCACGGTCTTCATCTTTTCGGCATGGCGCTTCTGCTGCCAGCAGTTGGGATCGCCGTTCCAGGCGGTGGGGGTGACGGCGCGGATCGCGCCAAAGGAATTTACAGTGGCGAAAAGCGCCGCAACAGCGAGTAGGATGTTTGTTTTCATGCCACGATTATACCATACCGCGTCCCGTCGCGCAAGCCCACGCCTCTAGGAGTTCGGCGAGGAGAGATGGCGATTTGACGCCAGGCGCGGACTCTATCGCGCTATTGACGTCGATCACGTCGGCGCCAGTCGCGACCGCATCGGCGATGTTGGCGGCGGAAATGCCGCCAGCGAGCACCACGCGCCGCCCGGCCGTCTTGAGCGGCGCTACGAGCGACCAGTCGGCGCGATGGCTTTCGGTTCCGCGCCGTCCGTCGAGCAGCACTGCGTCTTCACACGAATCAACGGGCAAGATGCCCGTTCTCCCAGTGGTAGGACCATGCAGTCGCCATACTTCGTATCCTTGCGCCTTCAGGGATACGACTTCGTCCGAACTGTATTCTCCGTGAAGCTGGATCACCTCAAATCCCACGCGAGAGGCGATTTCGGCGATCTCGGCAACTGAATGCTTCACGAATACGCCCACGAACCGAGGCGCGAATCCAGCCTGGCGCACTGCGCCCACGATCTCTCGCGCCCGCGCCTCGGTCACCCGCCTTGGCGAGCCTTCGGCGAAGATCAGGCCCAGGAAGTCAACGCCGCGCCGCGCCGCCTCAACGGCGAACGCGGCGTCGGTAATGCCGCATACCTTCAGCCGAGGCACGGCTCTTTCCCCTCGGCAAGGCGCTTCACGAGCGCTGAGCCCACGATGAATCCGTCGGCATGGCGGCACACCTCCTCGGCCTGCGCCTTCGTCGAGATGCCGAATCCTGCCGCCACCGGAAGATTCGAGACGGCGCGTATCTTATCGAGGCGGCCTGCGAGATCACGCGGCAGCTCCGCGCGCGCGCCGGTGATGCCCATCACGGTGATCACGTACAGGAACGAGTTCTCAAGCCCGGCCTCGCTCTCCTCAACGCGCTCTAGAGGCGTGTTGGGCGCGATGAGGGGAATGTAGCCGATGCCGTGCGGACGCAGCACCTGCAGCAGCTCCTCGCGCTCCTCGAGCGGAAGGTCCACCGCTAGCACGGCGTCGATTCCCGCGTCCGCCACTTCCGCCGCAAACTTCTCGAGTCCCTTCGAGAAGATGAGGTTGTAGTACGAGAAGAGCACGAGCCCCGTCTCTGGATGGCGCTCGCGCACGCGCTTCGCGAGTGCGATCACGTGGTCGATCGTCACGCCCTGCCGCAGCGCCTCGTAGGCAGCGGAGCGTATCACGCCGCCGTCAGCGAACGGATCGGAGAACGGCACGCCAAGCTCCACGATGTCCGCACCTGATGCTATCACACTGTCTATCGCCTTCTCGCTTTCGTCGAGACTTGGAAATCCGATCGTGAGATAGGCCACGAACGCGCCGCGGTTTTCTGATTCAGCCTTTGCGAATGCGCTGGTAATTCTTTGGGTATTCATCTTGATGCCTTTCTTGACGTAATGCGTTAGACCTGTGACGAGTTTGCGCTAGACGCCTTGTACCTCATCACGTTCTCCATGTCCTTGTCGCCGCGTCCCGAGAGATTGACGAGAAGTATCTTGTCGCGGCCGAGCTTCGGCGCGCGCTTGATGGCCTCGGCGAGTGCGTGGCTCGACTCGAGCGCGGGAATGATGCCCTCGAAGCGGCAGTGCGCGTCGAAGGCGGCTATGGCCTCGTCATCGTCGATCACCGTGTACTCGGCGCGTCCGATGTCGTGCAGATGGCAGTGTTCGGGTCCCACGCCGGGATAGTCGAGCCCGGCCGAGACGGAATACGTGTCGAGGATGTTACCGTCGTCCGTCTGCAGAAGCATCGTCTTCGCGCCGTGCAGCACGCCGAGGCGCCCGCCGTTTATCGACGCCGCGTGCTCGCCGCTCGCAACGCCCTTCCCGCCGGCCTCCACGCCAACGAGCTTCACTTCAGGATCGTCGAGGAATCCCGCGAAGAGTCCCATCGCGTTCGACCCGCCGCCAACGCAGGCGATCGCCTCGTCGGGCAGCCTGCCGTACTTCTCCAGGCACTGCCGCCGCGCCTCAACGCCGATCACGCTCTGGAAGTCGCGCACCATCTCGGGGTAAGGCGCAGGACCTGCCACCGTGCCGATCACGTAGAACGTGTCGGCGCAGTTCGTCACCCAGTCCCTCAACGCCTCGTTCATCGCGTCCTTCAGCGTGGCGCTTCCCTCCGGGACCGCATGCACCGTGGCGCCCAGCATCTTCATGCGCTCCACGTTCGGCGCCTGGCGCTCCACGTCGATGGCGCCCATGTACACCTCGCACGGCATTCCGAAGAGAGCTGCCACTGTGGCCGTGGCCACGCCGTGCATTCCTGCGCCAGTCTCGGCGATGAGCCGCTTCTTGCCCATCCGCCGCGCGAGAAGCGCCTGCCCGATCGTGTTGTTCACCTTGTGCGCGCCGGTGTGGTTGAGGTCCTCGCGCTTCAGCAGGATCATCGCGCCGCCGAGGTGCTCGGAGAGGCGCTTCGCGTACGTGATCGGGCTCTCCCGCCCCACGTAGTCGTGGAGGATGCCCTTGAACTCCCGCGCGAACGCGACGTCCTTCTTCGCCGCCTCGTATGCGGCCTCGAGCTCTCTGAGCGGCGCCATGAGCGTTTCCGCCACATACTGCCCGCCGTAGATTCCATAGTGAGTCTTCATTGTCTTTTTCCTTTTCTTGTGGTTGTAAGTTCTTCGAGTTTTTTGCCTGGACAAGCCGCGCGCATCAGCGCGGTGCCCACGAGAAAGCCGTCCGCGCCGGCACTCTGCGCCCGGCGTACCGCCTCGGAAGTGTGCATGCCGGATTCCGCGATCCGCAGGCACGGACGCGGTATCTTGCCCACGAGCGACTCAAGCAGAGTCACGTCAGTTGAGAAGTTGCGCAGGTTGCGGCAGTTCACGCCCACCATGCGCGCGCCGCACTCGATTGCACGCGCAATCTCGCGCTCGTCGTGCGTCTCGACGAGCGCCGCAAGCCCAAGTTCATGCGCAAAGGCTATAAGGTCCTTGAGCGCGGCGTCGGTCAGTACTGCGGCGATGAGCAGCGCAGCGTCCGCACCCGCTGCGCGCGCGGCTGTAAGCTGATAGCGCGTTGTGATGAAGTCCTTGTAGAGAATCGGAAGAGAGACTGCTGCGCGGACCTCGCGCAGATAGTCTTCGTCTCCAAGGAAGCGATGGGGTTCACATAGAACCGAGAGCGCCGTGGCACCCGCCGCCTCAAGCTCCCGAGCCAGCTCCACAGGGTGGAACTTCTCGCGTATCATCCCTTCGCTAGGCGACGCGCGCTTGAGCTCGGCGATGATGCGCGGCCTAGTGGAGGCATCACCTCCGCGAAACGCCGCAGCGAATTCGCGCACCTCGGGCGCCTTCATGGCCAAGCGCAGCATCACGTCGAACGGCACCGTGTTCTCGCGTGCCTCGGCATCGCGCCTGCGCATCGCGGCAAGCTCTTCCAGAATGTCGCTCATCGCATTGCCTCCATCATCGCGTTCATCTTTGCAAGGGCGCGTCCGGAGTCGATGGACTCCCTGGCAAGCGCCAGCGCCTCGGCGTACGTGGCCGCCTTGTCGCCCACCATGATCGCCGCCGCAGCGTTCTCCACAGCCGCCGCGCGGTACGCGCCATGGTCCTCGCCCTTCAGAACGGAGAGAAGCAGTCGTGCGTTGGTGGCCGAGTCGCCGCCCTTTATCGCATTAACCGCATAGCGCTCTCCGTACTCGCCGCCCGCGTCGAGAAGAGTGTTCTTCACCGCGCCGCCCGCGAGCGACGAGACGAACGTGAAGCCGCCCGGGCTTATCTCGTCCAGCCCGCCTGCGCCCGAGACGACCATCGCCCTCGTCGAGCCGAGCCTTCCAAGCGCCGTTGCGAGCGTCACCGCAAGCTTCTCCTGCGGCACGCCTATCACGTGGCGCTTCGCGCCTGCCGGATTCGTGAGCGGACCCAGCAGATTGAACACGGTGCGGAAGCCAAGCGTGCGCCGCACGGACGCCGCGAACCTCATCGCTGGGTGCAGGTTGCGGCAGAAGAGGAAGCCTATTCCCACGCGCTTCACGCATTCCGCCATCTGCTCGGGACCCGCCGCCAGGTTCAGCCCCAGCTCGCGCAGAACGTCCGCCGAACCGCACAGCGACGTGGAGGCGATGTTTCCGTGCTTGGCGATCGTAACGCCAGCGCCCGCCGCGATGAACGCCGCCGTGGTGGAGACGTTGAAGGAGTTCGAGCCGTCGCCGCCCGTTCCCACGATGTCCACAGGGTCGAGCCCGCCAAGATCCACCTTCACCGCGGCGTCCGCCATCGCCCTCGCAGCGCCGGCGAGCTCGTCGGCCGTGACGGGATTTCTGGCGATCGCGGTGAGGAACGCGGCGAGCTCGGGCTCGCCAACCTCGCCTGCGAGTATGGACGCGAAGAAGCCCTCTGCCTCCGCTTCGTTCGGGCTCGCGCCGTCGAGCGCGCGTCTGATGACGGCCTTTCTTACGGACTGCTGCAGCGTCCTGCGCGTCTGCCGCCCCGTGGCCATCGCGAGGAAGTTCGCGAGCTGCCGCACGCCGTCAGGTGTGCCGATGGATTCGGGATGGTACTGGAGCGATTCGATGGGCAGCGTCTTGTGGCGAAGGCCCATGATCTCGCCGTCCTCGCTCTCGGCGGATATCTCGAAGCAGTCCGGCAGCGTGGCGCGCTCCACCGCAAGCGAATGGTAGCGCATCGCCGCGAATCCCTGGTCGAGCCCCTCGAAGAGGCCCTTGCCGTCATGGCGAATGCGGCTCGTCTTGCCGTGCATCAGGCGCTTCGCGCGAACGATGCGCGCGCCGAACGCCTGCGCGATGGACTGATGGCCAAGGCACACGCCCAGCATCGGGACCTTCCCGGCGAACGCCTTCACCGCGGCGAGCGTGACGCCTGCAGAGTCGGGATTGCCCGGACCAGGCGAGAGAACGATCGCCTCGGGATTCAGCGCGGCGATTCCCTCCACGTCGATCTCGTCGTTTCGCACCACCTTCATCTCCGCGCCTAGCGCCCTTATCATCTGCACAAGGTTGTAGGTGAAGGAGTCGTAGTTGTCGATCATCAGAATCATGGCATTGCCTCCTTTCAAATGTTCTCGGCGAACTTCACGGCCTCGAAGACGGCCTTCGCCTTGTTGATCGTCTCGTCGTACTCGCGCTCTGGATCTGAGTCCGCCACGATGCCCGCGCCGGAACGCATGGTCACCACGTCGCCCTCCTTCACGAGCGTGCGTATGACGATCGCGAAGTCCATGTCGCCCGTGAGCGAGAAGTATCCCGCGGCACCGCCGTATATGCCGCGTGGCGACTTTTCGTATTCGGCGATCAGCTCCATCGCGCGCACTTTCGGCGCGCCGGAGAGAGTACCTGCGGGGAAAGCCGCGGGAAGAAGGTCGAATGCGTCGCG
>JAFUDL010000044.1 GCA_017459225.1 Kiritimatiellia bacterium | reverse complement strand
GGCATCCGCCACTGGGCGATGGACCGCGGCGCCACGCACTACACGCACTGGTTCCTTCCGATGACCGGCTCCACCGCCGAGAAACACGACTCGTTCCTCGAGCTTAAGGACGGCGAGCCGATCATGTTCTTCTCCGGCAAGAACCTCATCGTGGGCGAGCCTGACGCGAGCTCGTTTCCGTCCGGCGGCATCCGCTCCACCTTCGAGGCGCGCGGCTACACGGCGTGGGATCCGACTTCTCCCGCGTTCATCAAGCGACACGCAAACGGCGCGACGCTCTGCATCCCCACTGCGTTCTGCGCGTACACCGGTGAGTCGCTCGACAAGAAGACGCCCCTTCTCCGCTACATGCAGGCGCTCGACAAGTCGCTCAAGCGGCTGATGAAGCTCTTCGGACGCGGCGATGCGCACACGGGCTGCACGCTCGGCGCGGAGCAGGAGTACTTCCTCGTCGACAAGGAGTACTGGAAGAAGCGCCCCGACCTCGTGCTCACCGGCCGCACGCTCTTCGGCGCGCCGTCCGCCAAGGGACAGCAGCTTGAAGACCACTACTTCGGCACTATCCCCGACCGCATTCTCTCCTTCATGAACGACGTGGAGCGCGAGCTCTGGAAGCTCGGCATACCTGCCAAGACCCGCCACAACGAAGTCGCCCCCGCGCAGTTCGAGCTTGCCCCGCAGTTCGAGGAGTTGAACCTCGCCAGCGACCACAACATGCTCGTGATGGACACCCTTCGCAACGTGGCCGACAGGTACGGCCTCAAGTGCCTCCTGCACGAGAAGCCGTACGCCGGCGTGAACGGCTCCGGCAAGCACAACAACTGGTCCGTCGCATACGGCGGAAAGAATCTGCTCGATCCCGGCACGAACCCAGACGAGAATGCCGTGTTCCTCACGATGCTCACCGCCATCATCGAGGCCGTGGACAAGCACGCCGACCTTCTGCGCGCCTCCGTGGCGGGTGCTGGCAACGACCACCGCCTCGGCGCAAACGAGGCGCCGCCCGCAGTGATCTCCATCTACGTAGGCGACCAGCTCGCAGAAGTCCTCGACAGGCTCGAGAACGGCGGTGGCGCGAAGTCCAAGAGCGGCAGCGCGATGAAGATCGGCGTTGACACGCTGCCCGTTATCCCGAAGGACGCCACTGACCGCAACCGCACCTCGCCCTTCGCGTTCACGGGCAACAAGTTCGAGTTCCGCGCACCTGGTTCGAGCGTATGCTGTTCGGGTCCGATGACGGTTCTCAACACCATCGTCGCGGAGGCAGTGGACCGCATCGCCGACGAGCTGGAGAAGGCCAAGGTGGCAGGCAAGGCCAAGCCCGGCGAACACACTCCCGCCTTCCACAACGCCCTGCAGAAGATCCTCCAGGCCTCGCTCAAGGCGCACAAGCGCGTCGTGTTCAACGGCAACGGCTACGAGGCCGAATGGCCGGAGGAGGCGGCGAAGCGCGGGCTTCCCAACGCGCCCGACACGCCTTCCGCCCTCGCCGCGCTCGCGAAGAAGGAGAACGCCGCGCTCTTCACGAAATACGGCGTTATGACGGCGCGCGAACTTGAAAGCCGGCACGAGATCTTCCTCGAGGAATACGCGAAGAAGGTACGCATCGAGGGCGCGTGCGCGCGGGACATCGCCTCTGAGATGATCTTCCCCGCGGTCAAGGCCGAATACCTTGAAACGGCCAAGGCGCTCGCGAAGGCGGAGAACATCGACGTGGCCTGCGGCACAACCGCATTGCGCGAGAGCCTCGTCGAACTCGGCACAGGACTCGACTCGCTCAAGGCCGGCATCGGGAAGCTGGAGGAGGCGCTCGCCGGGGCACCGTCTTCGAAAACCGCCAATGAAAAGATACTCTCCTCGATGCAGTCGCTCAGGACGACTGTCGATTCGCTGGAGAAACGCGTCTCCGCCGCTCGCTGGCCTCTTCCGAAATACCGGGACATGCTGTTTCTGTATTAGTGGTTAGGTGGTTTAGTGGTTAGGTAGTTAGGTAGTTAGGTGGTTTGGTAGGTTGATGGTTTGATGGTTGAATACCATGTCGGATGAAGTAAAACACGAATGCGCAGTGGCGATGGTGGTCTTGAGGAGGCCACCATCGTCCGCTGCCGACTTCGGGGGAACGAAGCTTTCGCTTCTTATGGAGAAACAGCACAACCGTGGGCAGGACGGCGCTGGTGCGGCAATCCTCACCGCCAATCCCGAGCCTGGCGAAGAGCCATACTGGATTGCCAAATCCGCATCTTCAACGCCGCTCGTAGACGTGCTAGGCTCGATCGCAAAACGCCCGCACATCTCATCGCACAGAGGCTCAGAGACACAGAGAGATGATGATCTGGCAAGATTTAAAGAGTCTCCAGAACCTCAAAATCCCATCAAGAAACACTGTGCCTCCGTGCCTCTGTGTGAGAAAATCTTCCTTGGACATCTGCGCTACGCCACCTTCGGCAAGAACGAGGTGGCGTTTTGCCATCCGTTCGTCCACGAGGCGAGCGAGCTCGAACATACGCTTCTTCTCGCTGGCAACTTCAATCTCACGAACGCACACGAACTCTTCGAAGACTACAGCCGGCACGGTTCCTTCCCCACCAGCAAGGCAGACGGCTACCTCATCTGCGAGCTGATTGCTCATGAGCTGAGGGAGGAAGGACTTCAGACTTCAGACTTCGGACTTCGGTGCTGTTCCGATGTCGGAAGGCCGATGTCGGAAGGCAGAAATCTTCCAATCGCCACTGCGCTTTCTAAGGCTCTTGCCAATGCGGACGGAGCATGGACGCTGTGCGGAATGACCGGCGACGGATGGGCGTTCGCCACGCGCGACCCGCACGGCATACGTCCCGGCTTCTACTTTATCAGCGACGACGTGGTTGCCGTTGCCAGCGAACGCCCCGCCATACAGGCCGCCTTCGACGTGCCGCCGGAAGCCGTGAAGGAACTTCCGCCCGGCCAGGCGCTCGTCATTTCGCCTACCGGCGAAGTCCAAATGGCCGAACTCGGTTCGACCATCAAAGCCCCGCCTCGCCCCTGTTCCTTCGAGCGGATATACTTCTCGCGCGCGAACGACGCCGCGATCCACCGCGAGCGCAAGGCCCTCGGCGCTGCGCTTGTGCCGCAGATTCTGGAGGCGGCAAACGCGCCGCTCGAAGACATCTTCTTCAGCTACATTCCCAACTCCGCCCGCATCGCCTTCCACGGGTTACTGGAAGAGCTGATTAAAAATGCTTTCCTTCACATCGGAGACAGGACTTCTGACTTCAGACCTCAGACTTCTGCAACTGATGTCCGAAGTCCGAAGTCTGAAGTCCTCAAAGCCTTTCCGCGCTTTGGAGAGGTGGCGGTGAAGGACGCAAAGTTCCGCACTTTCATCGCCGACGCAGCCGCGCGCCGCGAATTCTACAAGCACGTCTACGACGTCACCTACGGACTCGTGCACCCCGGCCTCGATACGCTTGTCGTCCTTGACGATTCCATCGTTCGCGGCAACACGATGAAGAACGCCATCCTTCCAATGCTCGACCGGCTGGGTCCGAAGCGCATTGTCATAGCATCATCGGCACCTCCGATTCGCTACCCAGACTGCTACGGGATCGACATGTCCACCCTCGGTGAACTCGTCGCCTTCCGCGCCCTTGTGAATCTTATTGGCGGACAGGCAAAATTGCTTTCGCTGCTTGGAGATTCTGAGTTTGGGAGTTCAGGAGAGAATTCAAATGCATCTCTAAAACTCCAAGCCTCCAAAACTCCCAGAAGCGAAAGCAATCACCCGTCAAATCCGCTCGCTCCCCTCTACGCGCGCTTCACCGAAGAGCAGCACTGCGCCGAGATCGCCCGTCTTCTCACCCCGCCCGGCATGAAGGCCGAAGTGAAGGTTGTTTACCAGACAGTAGAAAACCTGAGAAAATGCCTGACAGCACAAACCACGAGCCACGAACCACGAGTCACGAACCACGAAATCGGCGATTGGTACTTCACTGGCGACTATCCTACGCCCGGCGGGTACAAGGTGCTGCACAAGGCTCTTGAAAACTACTTGGAGCAGAAAAACGAAAGGTCGTATTAAGGTACAGTGACTATTGCGTAGTGCCTAGTGATTAGAGAATAGGATAATAGCAAGGAATTAAAGCAATGAACAATGAAGAGAAATGGAAGGCAGAGCGCGAGCGGAAGGCGTTCCTTGCGCTTGACGACGGAACAGTGTTCCACGGCGTCGCGTTCGGCGCGAAGAAGGACGCGCTCGGCGAGGTAGTGTTCAACACCGGCATGAGCGGCTATCAGGAGATTCTCACCGATCCTTCATACGCCGGACAGTTCGTCACCCTCACCACCGCCGAAGTCGGCAACTACGGAATCAACAGCGCGGACACAGAGAGCCGCGCTCTTTTTCTGTCGGGCCTAGTGATCGGCGACCTCGCCACGCCAAGCAACTGGCGCAGCGAAAAGAGTCTCGACGAATATCTCGCCGAGAATGGCGTGCCTGGCATCTACGGCGTCGACACTCGCGCGCTCACCATCCACATCCGCGAACACGGGAATCGCAAGGCGTATCTCTGCGTTGGTAGGGGCACGCGTCCCGCGTGCCCGCGGTCGCGCGGGACGCGCGACCCTACCGAGGAAGAGGCAATCGCGCACGCCCGCGCGTGGGAGGGCCTCGATGGGCAGGATTACGCCGCCAAGGTAACGTGCAAAGAGCCGTATGAGTTTAATGTTGCCAATGTGAGAGTGTTGCCAAATCCAATTCCCAGTTCCAATGGCTCCGCACACTCATTGGAAATTGGCAACAATGGAACTGGCAACATTTCCACAATGGCAACATTCCACATCGTCTGCTACGACTTCGGCGTGAAATCCAACATCCTGCGCTCGCTCGCATCCTGGGCGCGCGTAACGGTAGTGCCCGCAAAGACGCCAGCAGAGGAAGTTCTCGCGCTCAATCCAGACGGCATATTCCTCTCCAACGGCCCCGCCGATCCCGCAGCGGTCACCTACGCCATAGACAACATACGGAAATTGCTCAATATTTCAACCATCCAACAACAGTGCGGTGGTACGGTGGTGCAGTCGTGCGGTAGTTCAACCACCCAACAACCAAACAACCAAACCACCAAACCAATCCCCATCATGGGCATCTGCCTTGGCCACCAGCTGCTCTCGCTCGCGTGCGGCGCGAAGACGGCGCGGCTCAGGTTCGGACACCACGGCTGCAACCATCCCGTGAAGAATCTCGCGACGGGCAAGGTGGAAATCACGAGCCAGAACCACAACTTCGCGGTTGTGCCAGAGTCAGTTCCCGACTGCCTGGAAGTGACTCACGTGAATCTCAACGACGGGTCGATCGAAGGCGTACGGCACAAGACGCTTCCCGCGTTCTCGGTGCAGTACCATCCCGAGGCCTGTCCAGGCCCGCACGACTCGAACTACCTCTTCAACCAATTCAAAAATCTTGTCTCACACAGTGACGCAGAGACGCAGAGAAAAATCTGACAGATCCTCTGCGCTATCCGCGCCTCCGCGTGAGATGCAACAAACTCTCTGTCTATGAAAAAGCAAGTCAAATACGTGTTCATCACAGGCGGCGTGGTGAGTTCCCTCGGCAAGGGAATCACAAGCGCGTCGCTAGCGCTTCTTCTCAAGTCCCGCGGGTACAAGGTGTTCATGCAGAAGCTGGACCCTTACCTCAACGTCGATCCCGGCACGATGTCCCCGTACCAGCACGGAGAGGTGTTCGTGACGGACGACGGTGCAGAGACGGATCTCGACCTTGGCCACTACGAACGCTTTGCGGGCGTCACCTGCACCAAGGCGAGCAACTACACCTCGGGCCGTATCTATTCAACGGTCCTCGCGCGCGAACGAGCCGGCGGATACCTCGGCGGCACGGTGCAGGTGGTGCCGCACATCACAGACGAGATCAAGACGGCGATCAGAAGCGCCGGCGAGCATGACTGCGACATCGTCCTATGCGAAATCGGCGGCGTCTCTGGCGACATCGAGTCGCTCCCCTTCCTGGAGGCGGCGCGCCAGTTCCGCTTCGAGGAGGGCATCGACAACACCTGCTTCGTGCATCTCACGCTCGTTCCGTATCTCAAGGCCGCAGGAGAGCTTAAGACAAAGCCGTCCCAGCATTCCGTGGGCATGCTCCGCAACATCGGCATCATCCCCGACATCCTCGTATGCCGCACGGAAATGCCGATTCCCGAGGAGCATAAGCAGAAGCTCGCCCTCTTCTGTAACGTCAGGCGAGAATGCGTGATCGAAGAGCAGGACGTGACGGACTCCGTCTATGCCGTTCCGCGCGAACTGCGGAAGCAGGGTCTGGACGAGCAGGTGCTTCGTCAGCTGCATCTCGACATCTGGCCTGTCAAGCACACGGTATGGGACACCCTTGTCAAAAAGGCCACGCAGCCGAAGAAGCGCTGCCGCATCGCGCTCGTGGGCAAGTACATCGCCATCCGCGACGCATACAAGTCTATCCACGAAGCACTGCAACATGCCGGAATGGCAAAGGACTGCAAAGTGGAAGTCGTTCCCATCGAAGCTGAGGATCTGGTTGATGCTCACACCGAGACACGGAGACACGGAGATAAAAAAGCTCTCTGTGCCTCTGCGTCTCTGTGTGAAATAAAAAAAGCAGATGGAATTCTTGTGCCGGGCGGTTTCGGGTCGCGCGGTGTGAATGGAAAGATCGCGGCGATCAAGTACGCGCGCGAACACAAGATTCCCTTCCTCGGCATCTGCCTTGGGATGCAGTGCACCGTGATCGAATACGCACGCGACGTGCTTGGGTGGGCCGATGCCAACTCCACCGAGTTCGACGAAAACACCACGCACCCCGTGATCGACCTCATGGAGGAACAGCGCGGCATCACGCAGAAAGGCGGCACAATGCGCCTCGGCGCGTATCCGTGCGTGTTGAATAATGGGTCTCTCGCCTCTAAGCTATATGGAACGACGAAACACACGAAAACCGAGACGAAACTTTCGTGTATTTCGTGGTTAAGCAAAGATGGAATGATATCGATTTCAGAGCGGCATCGCCACCGTTACGAGCTTGCGTACGAGAGCGAGGTGCGGAAACGATTGGAGGAGTCGGGACTGAAAGTGAGCGGAATCTCCCCCGACGGCAAGCTCGCCGAAATTGTGGAGCTCCCGCAGGCGAAGCATCCATACTTCATCGCCTGCCAGTTCCATCCCGAGTTCAAGTCGCGTCCAACTGCGCCGCATCCGCTTTTCGTCGGCCTTGTGTCCGCAGCCTTGAACCGTTCTCGTTCGCACCGCTGACAAGCGAATCCATCATCAAGCCCTCCAACGAAAATTTCACCCGTTCACTTTTGCATGCAATCCGCCAACTATGAAAGCGCGTTGACTTCTGTGAGCGAATCGTGGTATAATTTTTTGCGAAGGGTTCACCATGAAAACCAACTATTTCGTGTCCGTATCAACAATTCTAACTATCATCGTGGCCACAACCGTCCTCGCGGATACGCCACACGGCGAGTCAGACGCAATCGTCATCACCACCCGCGAGCAGCTCGCCGCCATGACGGACGCCCCATCCGGCTCCTACGCGCTCGGCGCGGACATCGACCTTGGCGGCGCGGACTGGACGCCCATCGGCAACAATTCGGCACCCTTCACCGGCACACTCCGCGGCAACAACCACGCCATCCGCAACCTCTTCTGCACGAACAGCCTGTCGGGCAGTGACTATCGCGGACTCTTCGGCTGCGTGAGCAATGCGACGATCGAGTGTGTCTCCGTCTCGGGAATGGTCGCGGGCAAGCAGTACGTTGGCGGTCTCGTCGGATGCATCACGGGCGGAACGGTCATCAGCAACTGCATCGCGACGGTCGAGGTCGCGGCGACCAACTCCTACGCCGGCGGTCTGATCGGGGCATGTGCCGGCGGCAGCGCGATCAATAGAATCGTCGACTGCCGTGCGGACGGCTTCGTCAGCGGGTCCGGCATGGCGGGCGGCTTCATTGGCTACGTCTATGCGCCGGCCGTGATCTCCAACTGCGTGGCGCGCGGCGACGTGCGCTCCGCCGCCAGCTACTACGGCGGCTTCGTCGGGCGGCTCGCCCACGATGACGCGACGATCAGCGACTGCTGGTGCTCCGGCGCCGTGTGGGGCACGGGCGGCGACATTGGCTCGTTCATCGGCCACCACGTGAGGGGAACGAATGTCAACTGCGCAGTTTCGGCCTACGCCAACGGGCCACGCCCGTTCTGCGGGAGCAACCCTGCCATCACGGGCAGCAGGCTCACGCAGGCGCAAATCAAGGCACTCTCCGATGGCTGGCCGGAAGCGCCGAAGCGCGCCAAGTCCAGCGCGATGATTCCGATTTCGACCCAAGAGGAACTGCTCGCCGTCACGAACAACCTCTCGGGCAGCTATGTGCTGACGGCGGACATCGACTTCGACGGTGAGACCATCGGGCCCCTCGGCAACTACAGAAACCCATTCAAAGGCGAGTTCTACGGACAGAACCACAAGATCAGCAACTTCTACATTGACACCACGGACAAGTATGCGGGACTCTTCGGCAAGATCAACGGCGGCCGCGTGAGCGGCGTGCACGTGGAGGAGGGTTATGTCACCGGCGGTCCGGCCGACTCCGGATTGGAGGACGTCGGCGTTTGCGGTCTCGCCGGCAAGATCGACTCCAAGGCGCTGGTGGACGGCGGCTGGTTCGTCGGAGAAGTCGTGAACACGAACAGCGTCAATGCGGGCGGCTTCGTCGGTTACACCGCAGATTCGCCTGTCATTCTCCGCTGCTGCGTGGAAAGTTATGTGGCGAACGAGTCCGGCAAGTCGTACACGGGCGGCTTCGTCGGCAACCACGGCGGCGGCTTCATCGCGGACTCGAGCGCCCAATCGTCAGTGGATAGCAGCGACGGCTACGGCGGCAATGGTGGCGACAATGTAGGCGGCTTCGCGGGCGGCGTGTCGAAGGCGGCCCGAATCGACACCTCCTGGTGCTACAGCTACGTCTCGAGCGATGGTGGGCACTATCGCGGCGGGTTCGTCGGCCAAGCCAGTTCCGGTCTCGTCACGGGTTCCTACTATGAGGACACCGAGAACAGCCTGAAGGCCGCCGGCACGAGTAGCGGCTCCGACGACTACGACGGCATCACGCCGCTC
>JAFUDL010000436.1 GCA_017459225.1 Kiritimatiellia bacterium | reverse complement strand
CGCACGGCGCGCATAAGCTCCTCCACGCTCGCCACGGTGGCGAGGCGCGAGGCGCGGATGAGAGTCATCTCGATGAGGGTGCGCACGCTGAGCACATGGCGGAGCTTGTCCTCCATCGCCGCCAGCTGGTCCGCCACGCGGAATATGCGCGAAGAGTCGCAGAGCTTCGCCTGCTCGGCAAGCGTCTTCACCTGCTCGGGCGTCGCCTCGAGGCCCGTTGTGGCGCCTCCGAGCGTCTGATACACGAGCAGATTGCGAAAATGCTGCATGAGTTCGCTCGCGAGACGGCGCATGTTCTTGCCTGCGGAATCGAACGCCTCCACCGCACGCAGAATCGCCGCGGCATCGCCCTTCAGCACCGCGCCGGCGAGGCCCTCTAGCGCGCTACGCGAGACAAGACCGAACACGCCGAGAGCGTCCTCCTCGGTGATCTTCATGCCCTTGAATGCGATTAGCTGGTCGAGCGAGCTTAGCGCGTCGCGCATGCCGCCCTCCGCGCCGCGCGCGATCGCCAAGAGGGCGTCCTCCTCCGCCTCAATGCCCTCCTTGCCGCAGATGTAGCGCAGGCGCTCAGCGATCTGATGCGTCTGGATGCGGCGCAGGTCGAAGCGCTGGCAGCGGGAGACGATGGTGTCCAGCACCTTGTCGCCTTCCGTGGTGGCGAAGACGAACCTCACGTAGGGCGGCGGCTCCTCGAGCGTCTTGAGAAGCGCGTTCCAGGCGGAGGCAGTGAGCATGTGGCATTCGTCGATGATGAATATCTTGTACTTGGACGATGCCGGCTTGAACTGCACCGCCTCGATGATGGGCCGCACGTCCTCCACCTTGTTGTGGCTCGCCGCGTCGAGCTCCACAACGTCAATCGACCTTCCCGCCGCGATCTGGACGCAGTTCTCGCACTCACCGCACGGCTCCACGCCCTTCGGGTTCGTGCAGTTGAGCGCCTTCGCGAAGATGCGCGATAGCGTGGTCTTGCCTATGCCGCGCGGACCTATGAAGAGGTACGCATTCGCCACGCGCCCCGACTCGAGCGCGTTCCTCAGCGTACGCGTTACATGCTCCTGACCAACGACGTCCTCGAACGTCATCGGGCGGTACTTAAGCGGCAGCGCCACATGCGCCGTCTGTTCATTGCCTTCCATTTGCCTAGATTATACCAAACCCCATCCGCGTAATCAAACAGAATCGTGGACCTTGCATCAGTCGAGCGCGCGCAGGGCGAGCTCGGCGAACGGGATCTTGTCGCGCGGGTGCACGTCGCGCTCGTCGCCAAGCCCCGCGGCGAATGTGTCCACGTAGATCGCGCCCTTCTCTTCGCACGCCTTCCTCTGCGCGGCGCGGTAGGGCTCCCACGGACGATTCATCTTCGGCAGGCCAATCATGAGGAACGGTATCTTCCTCTCGCCGCGCAGCTGATCTATGATGGCAAGATTAGTCTCCAGCATGTAGTCATCGGCGAGCGGCACGTCTGGCGCGACATTCGCCGTCGCGTTCGACTCGCCCTGATACCACAGGATTCCATCGACTTTGATTCCGCAATCCTTGATGCGCCTGATCCCGTGGCCGTACATCATCGACACCGGCCACCAGCGCGCCTCCTCGCTGTTGCCCCTGCGGCGCGGATACTCCCTCGCCACCCACTTGCACGGGAAGTCCTTGTTCTGATCGAGCCTGTGGCGGTTCGTCGCGATCGCCGCGAGGTGCGGATAAAGCGGCTTGCCGTCCTTGCCAATGGCGCACATCGTCGCCTCGGAGAGGAACGACTCCGTCGGTGCGCCACCAGCCGCGACGTAGAGAATCGCCACCGCCTTCCCCGTAGCCTCCGCACGGCGAATGGCGAAGCTAACGCCGAACGCACACTTGTTCAAAGCGTTCGTTGGAGTCAGCTTCGTCCAGCTGCCGTCATTGAAGTCCCAGAAGCGAACATCAACTTTCGCAAGTCGCGCCATCTCGCACTTCACGCGCGCCTTCTCCTCTGGTGTCGCGTTGAACTCGCCCCAGCCCTTCTGCATGTTGGACTGTCCTGCGCACAGCCACGTCTCGCAGCGTTCCCGCACATCGTCCGGCAGTTCCAACCTGTCAGACGGCCATGAATATGAACGTCCTCGCGCCTCCCCGTCGATTATCGCCTTGAAGACCGTTTCAGCGATGATGCCTGCACCCTCGGCGTTCGGGTGTATGCCGTCATGGGCGAAGATCTCGTCCATCTTCTCGCGCAATGGCTCCTGCAAATCGATGCAGGAAGTTTGGCATTTGGTGTTGTGGCTCATGCTACCGGCAATATACTCAATGTCCCTCTGCATCAGGAATGGCTCCGGGCTGCGGTGGAACCTCTGCTTTTCAGCGAGCGGCGCGAGCTTGCTCCAGAGGTATATCTTCCTCATGGCGGGGGATCGTCTGGATGGGTTGTCGAACGAGTAGTCGAGAAGCAGCGCAAGATAGTCTTCTATGAGCTGGCCGCGCTCTCTGCCGCCCGTAAATTCCTTGATATATTCGCCGCAGTCGTTTATGCCCAGGTTGCACACCACTATGTCGGGTTTCCATTCAAGCGCGGCCTTGTGTTCCTTCGTCCAGCGGTAGCCGCGCTTCTCCGCGCCACGCATTGAATCTAGATAGATGCCGCGTCCGCTGCTGCCGAAGTTACGCACCTCGAAACTGCGCGGGAACCATTTGTTCAGCATCCTCTGCAGCTGCGCGGGATACGACTCCCTGTCTCGGTCGGCAAGGCCGAAGCCATACGTGATGGAGTCGCCGATGCAGGCGACACGCAAAGCGCGGCGCTTCGGCGTGGCGCCGTCACAGCAGTCCCACACAACGCCCATAGCCAGCGCAATTGCAGCCAGCAGAATCGTTTTATGTCCTTTGATGTTCATGTGGACATTATATCATTTCGCAAACGTCCTGTGTGAAACAATCATCCCCGACAATATTCTGGCTATCCCGCCTGCACGGCCGTGGCGGCGATGGTGTTGACGATGTCTTCGACGGAGCAGCCGCGCGAAAGGTCGTTGCAGGGTCCGGCAAGCCCCTGGAGGACGGCGAAGCACGACGCGCCGCCCAGACGCTGGGCGATCTTGTAGCCGATGTTGCCCGCCTGCAGGTCCGGGAAGATGAGCACGTTCGCGCGCCCGGCGACAGTGCTTCCCTTCGCCTTGAGCGCCGCCACCTCAGGAACTATGGCGGCGTCCAGCTGCAGCTCTCCGTCAAGAAGAAGGTCCGGCGCGAGGTCATGGACGATTGACGTCGCCTCGCGCACCTTGTCGACGAGCGCGTGCTCCGCGCTGCCCTTCGACGAGAACGAGAGCATCGCGACGCGCGGCTCCTCGAAGTCGCAGAGCGCACGGGCGGTGTTCGCCGTCGCCACCGCGATGTTCGCAAGCTCCTCAGCGTTCGGGCACGGGTTCACCACGCAGTCCGCCATGACAAGAAGTCCGTTCTCCCCGAACTGCGTATACGGACTCTCCAGCAGGAAAGCGGAGGAGACAAGTTTCATTCCCGGCGCGGTCTTGATGATCTGCAGCGCCGGACGAAGCATGTCGCCCGTCGAGTGGACGGCACCAGAGACGAGACCGTCCGCATCGCCTTCCTTGACCATCATCATTCCGTAGTACATCGGGTCCGCCACCAGTTTGGCGGCCGCCTCCTCGGTAAGACCCTTCGCCTTGCGGAGTTCGTACAACTTCGCGACGTATGCGTCGAAACGCGACTTGTTCTCCGCACGCGCGATGATCTCGGGCGTAAGCAAAATCGGCTCCGCCACGCCTTCCTCCGCGACGATCCTCGCCGCCTCGACCGTACGCGGTTCGTCGCCCTCGGGCAGGACGATACGTTTCATCGAGGCGCGTGCCTTCGCCTTGATTCTCTTCACAACTTCCATGTCGGGCTCCTTCCGGATCAAAGATCCATTCCTTCAAAACCCTGCCACACGTCGCGTCCGGAATACGTGAGTGCGGCACATTCCCCGCGCAGCACCTTGAGCGCCGAGAGCCCCAGCGCCTCCTGCTCCATCTCGCCCGGATACGCGCTGACCGGCGCGATGAACCCGCAGTGCCTCTCGATGCCTTCGACGATGTCGGCGAAGCGGACGAGTCCGCCGGTGAGGACGATGCCGTCCACCTTTCCGCAGAGAACCACCGCCATCTCGCCGATCTGCTTGCAGATCTGGTAGATCATCGTGTTCCAGACAAGAGTCGCTTTCTTGTCGCCTTTTTCCACAAGCGCGTGGATCGTGTCGGAGTTGGACGTGCCGAAGAAATCGACGAATCCGCCTGACCTCGTGCAACGACGGCGCAGGTCATCGACGGAATGCGTCTCAAGGTAATTGAGCACCGTCAAGACCGGCAGCGATCCGATGCGGGTGGGGGAGAACGCGCCATCTCCGTCCGCGCCCATGTTGCTGTCCACCGTCCGGCCATGCTCGTGGGCGGCCACGGTGATGCCGCCGTCGATGTGCGCGACGATGAAGTTGCAGTCCTCGTACCTGCGGCCGATCTTCTTGGCGTGGAACTCGGCCACTGCCTTCTGGTTCAGGCAGTGCGTATGCGCAAAGCGGTACACGCCCTTGATGCCCGTGAGCCGCGCATAGTCGTTGAGTTCGTCCACGGTCGTGGGATGGAGCGTGAAGGCGGACTTCCCGAACTCCTCCGCGAACTTCCATGCGAGCATCACCCCGAGCTTGGCGGGATGCTCCGAACCGTCAAGGCCCTTGACGGCGTCGTCGTAGAGGTTCTGGTCAACGCGTATGACGCCGCTGGGCTGAGAGTGCGTTCCGCCGCAGCGGCCGACGAACGCGTCGATCGTGTCGGGATCCACGCCCTCCGCCTTGAGCATGTCCAGGATCACGCCGCGCCGGAACGGCATCTGGTCGTTGACGTGCGAAAACTTCAATAATACAGACGCTTCGTGGAAGAGCTTCCGCTCGAAGACCGACGTCTCGTCTTCGAAAAGGCTGACTTTCGTCGAAGTCGAGCCTGGATTGATAACAAGCAACCTGAATTTGCCGTCTTTCATTTCTACCTCTTTTTGCCTGAAAGCAGATATTATACCACATCCCGCTTTTCTCCGCAGAGGCGAGATTAACCGGGTTTCGTGCCACATGCCAGCCAGGCGTCGAGCATCGTTCGCGCGATCGAGCCGGGGCGCGGTATCTGCGGAAGATGGTCGCGGTCGAACCATCCCGATTCCACCACCTCCTCCCCGTCTGGCT
>JAFUDL010000435.1 GCA_017459225.1 Kiritimatiellia bacterium | reverse complement strand
GGAGGCCCTCAAGCCCCCAAAGAGCGGCTGGCGCGTGACGCCCGGCTCCATCGGCGCGGCGGCGAGCGGCGGCACGGTGGAGTTTGCGTGCGATCTCGAGTTCGACTCGGAAGGGCAGTTCAGATGAGGGGCGTGAAATGACGAAGATGCGCACAAAGGATAAAGTGTTCCTCATGGTGGCCGTTCCGCTTGCGCTGTGCGCGGCGTACTTCTACTTGTGGCGGATGCCCGTTGCGAAGAGAGTTGGCGCGCTTGCGGCGGAAGAGGTCCGCCTGCCGAACGCCGAAGATTTCCCCGCCGAGAGGCGCGCCATTGAGAAGCGATTGGCCGCGGCCGAGAAGGAGCTGGAGGAGGCGCGCGCGGAGAAGGCTCCGGACAGTTCCGTGAAGGGCGATGCGGGCGCTGGCGCGGCCGCACGCCAGGGCGTGGCGCTTGCGGCGTTCGCGAAGCACGGCGCGAGAGTGGTGCGCGTGGAGCCGGTGGCGGATAGGTCGGACGGATGGGGGGCGCGCGGAGGGGAAGTGTTGCGCGCCACGGGGCTGCGTCCCACGCCCGAGGCGATGCGCTTCACGGTCGAGGCGCCGTATCCCGATTTCACGGCGGCGCTCGCGGAGTTCGCCGCAGCGCACGCGCCGGTGGTGCCTGAGGCCGTGACGATGGGCCGCTCGGGCACGAAGAGCAGATGGGAGGTCGTGCTATGGCTATGAGCGCCGAGCTTGCGAACATCTTCGCGCAATGCGAGGCCACAAAGGCAAGCGACGTGCATCTCGCCTGCGGGGAGATTCCGCGCTTCAGGATGCAGGGGCAGCTGATGCCGCATCCTGCGTTCAGGCGAATGGACGCCGAGCAGGTGGACGCCATCGCGATGGAGCTTGGAGTGGAGACTCTGCCCATCGGCTGCCCCGACGGTACCGAGCGCGTGCGCGCCGCGCTGCTGCGCGACGGCTCCATCGACGGCGCGATCACTTCTCCCTCTGGAATGCGCTACCGCTTCAACATCTACCGCAACTGCGACTCCACTGCCGTTGCGCTGCGCAGGCTTGACGGCGAGTTCCGCTCTCTCAAGGAGCTTGGCCTCCCGGCGCAGCTCGCGCGCTTCTGCGATACGCCTGACGGCCTGGTGATCGTGACGGGTCCCACCGGCAGCGGAAAATCCACGACGCTCGCCACGCTCATCGACCAGATAAACCATACGCGCCAAGGCCACATCATCACGCTCGAAGACCCCGTCGAGTTCCGCCACGCTTCGCACCGCTGCCTTGTGAACCAGCGCCAGATAGGACGCGACGCGCGCACCTTCCACGGCGCGCTCGTGGAGGCGATGCGCCAGGATCCAGACGTGATTCTCGTGGGCGAGATGCGCGACCTCGCAACGGTGCGCACTGCGCTCGCGGCGTCCGAGACTGGCCACCTCGTCTTCACCACGCTTCATGCAGGCGACTGCGCTGGCGCGGTGGAGAGGCTTGTGGCGCTCTTCCCGGCGGAGGAGCAGGAAGGCGTGCGCCGGCAGCTCGCGCTCGTGCTGCGCGGCATCTTCGCCCAGCATCTGCTCCCCGCACTGCAAGGCGGACGCGTTGCCGCATGCGAGCTTCTCATCAACACCACCGCCGTCGCGAACCTCATCGCGACAGGCCGCACGTCGCACATCTACTCGGCGATGGAGACAGGTTCGCAGATCGGAATGGTGGCGCTCGAGCAGTCGCTTGCTGACCTCGTCGTGGGCGGGCGCATAGACGAGGCGGCGGCGATGGCGCTCACGCGCAGCCCCGATACGCTTCGCCGTCGTCTGCGCCTCGCGAAGGGGGGCGTGAATGGCTGAGACGATCGACCTCTCCGAAGTGCGGATCGATCCGGCGTGCGCGGCGAAGCTTCCTGCAGCGTTCGCCCTGAGGCGGCTCGTGCTGCCGATATGCGTGGTGGAAGACGAGTTCGCCGTGGCTATGGCGGACCCTGCGGACGAGGCGACGCGCGCGCTAGTGGCGCGCGAGGCCGGGCGCGCGGTGCGTGCGTATCAGGCCGATCCCGCGCAGCTGCGCGAAGAGCTGCTGCGCCTCTACGGGGAAAGCCGCGCAACGGCGTCAACGCCAGCCGCCGACGAGCCGGTGGCGGCGGTGGACCGCATCCTTCGCGCGGCCGTGCTGCGCCATGCGAGCGACGTACACTTCGACCCAACGCAGGACGGCCTGCGCGTGCGCTTCCGCACGGACGGCGAGCTTGAGGACGTGACCACGGTTTCGTCCGCGTTCCAGCCTGCCGTGACGAGCCGTCTGAAGGTGATGGCCGGGCTGGACATTGCCGAGAGACGCGCGCCGCAGGACGGCGCGTTCACGTGGCGGCTGCAGGGCGGCGACGCGCGCCGAGTGCCGCCCATGGACGTTCGAATGGCCACGCTGCCCGTGCGCCACGGCGAGAGGATCACGCTGCGTCTTCTTGAGGCCGGCGGGGAAAGGCTCACGCTCGATTCGTTGGGGCTTGCGCCGTCGGATAGAGCCGCATTCGAAGAAGTGCTGGAGCGTCCGCACGGTCTCGTACTTCTGACGGGTCCCACCGGAAGCGGCAAGACGACTACTCTCTACGCGGCAATACAGATGCTGCTCAAGCGACGCGCGCTCAACATCCTCACGGTGGAGGATCCAATCGAATACGAGATTCCCGGCGTGGGCCAGGCGGAGGTTGACAGCGCCGACAAGGTCAACTTCGCGAAGGCGCTGCGCTCATTGCTGCGGCACGATCCCGACGTGATAATGATCGGCGAGATACGCGACGCGGAGTCGCTAGACACCGCTGTGAAGGCGTCGCTCACGGGACATCTCGTACTCTCGACTCTCCACACGAACGACGCGGTGAGCGCGGTTACGCGCCTTGCGGACATGGGGCTTGCGCCTCATCTCGCGGCGGCGACGCTGCGCCTTGCGGCGGCGCAGAGGCTCGTGCGGGCGTTGTGCCCGCACTGCCGCGCCGAGAGG
>JAFUDL010000434.1 GCA_017459225.1 Kiritimatiellia bacterium | reverse complement strand
GTTCCGCCGTTCGCGTCAAAATGGACGACTGCGCTACGCCACTGAGCCGTGAAGACGCAGTCTTCTGTGAGGGTAACCGTGTCGCCGGGCTGGTAGGAGCTGCCGTCAAGGCCCCACCCGTCGAAAAACTTGTTCTCCGGCGCGGTGAAGGGGCAGGCCGGCAGCGTGTATGTGTAGATGCCGTTCGCGGGCTGAATCTGCGTTGAACTCGCCACGCCGCCGCCCTCGCCGGGGTTCAGCCCGACGTTGAGCTTGATCACGGAAAAGACCGCGCGGACGATGACATCCTTGTCCGGCATGCTGAAGCTGTAGACGCCGTTCACGGGGTTGATTTCCCGCTCGTTCTGGTTTTCCGGCTTGTAATAGACGTGATCCACCCGGTAAGCCGGTTCGGGCGTAAGGGTCAGACAGATGCGGGTGCCCGCCTTCGCCTGGGTCTTGTCCGCGGCGAGCGTGCCGTTCACGGGCGTTTTGACGCTGACGCTATACATCTCCACCTTATACAGCGCCGCCTCCAGCCCGTCCGTATGGCGGTCGAACATGTAGGACCCGTTGTCCGCATAAAGGAAGCCGAAGTCCTCCCCGTTCAGTCCGTTGGTGATCTGGATCGCGCTGCTGGAGGTGAAGTAATTGTATACGCCGATCGAGGAGTTCGGATCCACCGGACCCGCGATGGTGATCAGCGGCGCGGAACCGATGGCGCCCAGAAGGATGACGTTGCGCTCCGCCTCGCCCTGCGTATTGCCCCGGATGTTTACCAGGCCGCTGACGCTGAAGCCCGCGCCGCTCGCCACGTAGACGCCGCTGCCGTAGGTGGAGATACCGGCATCGTTGCCGGTGATCGTGCCACCGTTCATGGCGAAGGACGCATTGGAACCATAGACTGCCACGCCGGCGCCGTATCCGGACCCGTTGCCGCTGATCGTGCCGCCGTTCATCGTGAAGGAAGCGCTTTCGCCATCCGTATTCGGGTAGACTGCCACGCCACCGCCGTACACGGCACTGGCGGTCGCCCGGTTGCCGCTGATCTCGCCGTCCTCCATCGTGAAGACGCCGTTCTGTACATACACGCCGGGGCCGCGGCCGCCATAGGTGGTGTTGTTGCTGATGGTGCCGCCGCTCATCGTGAAGGTGCTGCCGTCCTTGACGCTGACGCCGCCGCCGCCGAAGGTTTTGCCGGAATCCGTCGCCGCGTTGCCGGTGATCGTGCCGCCGGTCATCGTGAACGTGCTGCCGCCCACCATGTAAACGGCGCCGCTGAGCTTTGCTGTGTTGCCGCTGATCTCGCCGCCGGTCATCGTGAACGAGGCGTGTGACTCCAGGTAGACGGCGCCGCCAAACGTGGTGGTAGAAACGTTTTCGGCGATCTTGCCGCCGGTCATCGTGAACGAGCTTCCGGAGCCGATCACCATAACGCCGCCGCCGCCGACGTTGGAAGAGACACTGTTCGTTCGCTGTGTCGCCGTGTTGCCGCGGATGCTGCCGCCCGCCAGCGTGAAGGCGCCGCCGTTCAGAACGTAGACGCCGCCGCCGTAATTGTGGCAGCCGCCGGTGATGGCGCCGGTCCCTTCCGCACTGCCGTCCAAGACCGTCAGCGTTCCGCCGTTCACACGGATCACGTCGCCGTCGGTGCCGGTGGCGCGCAGGATACCATCGATGGTGACGGACGCGGCGGCGCGGTCGATCGTGTGGCCGTTCAGGTCCAGCGTGACCGTTACGCCGCTGGGAACGGTGAGGACAGAGTCATCCTCACCGGCGGTCACGTCCTGCGTCAGCAGGACAGTCCCGCCCGCGCGGAGCGCTGCGGCCAGATCCGCCCATGTGCTGACTTCCGTCCATTCTTCCGCATTCGCGCCGGGCGTTTGGTCCGGGTCCGCGAACGCAGTCGCGGGAACGAACATGCCTGTCACCATCGTGACGAGCGCCACCAACAGATTCGCCAGTCTCTTTTTCATCGTTGTAATCCTTTGCATGATAGCAAGGCTATCGGTGTTGCCAATAAAAACACTTATCACGAGAATGACAATAATTTACCAAAAAAACGAAAGCGCCTCAAGGCAAAATTCATCCCCCGCAGTTTGCCAATGCCCAATGTTGCCAATTTGGAAATGTAGCGCCATCGGCACGGCGCCCGGTCGCTGGCTCAGGAGCGCGAATTCATTCGCCGAAAAGCCACTTCTCCAGGCCGGCGGGCTTGTGCCATCCATGACCCGTGGCGGGCAAGAGCGAAAGCTTCTTCTCCTTGGATCCGATCACGTTGAACGCTGCGATGCCGCCTACCGTCTGGCAGTTGTCGTCCGCCGTGCCGTACATCATCCACACTGGAGTGCGTATCATGCGCGCGAAGTTGCAGTTGTCGTGATAGACGGCGTTGCGGCAGGCTGCCTCCACGTTCTCCGGCTTCTGGTTCTTGATGTGGGAACTGCCTGGTTCGCGTCCGTGAAGAAACGCGAGCATGTCGCACTTGTTGGGGCAGAGCGACGCCGTTCTCGCGAACTTGCCCCACATCGCAGAGAGGTAGAGTCCGAACCCTCCGCCCTGGCTGCAGCCGTAGTAAACGAAGCGCGAAGGATTCGCATACGGCTCGGCGGCAAGCCAGTCCAACGCGCGCGTCATGCCCAGGATAGTGCGGTGGTAGAACGGCGCCTCGCGGCTTTGCGCGTAGCCAACGTACTGGTAGCGAGGCTCGCACGCAGGCCCCGTGTAGGATTTAAACCAGTTGTTGAAGCGGTCCGTGTACTCCTTGCGCGTTCCGTCGAGCGCGATGCCGTGGACGTTCATCATCAGCGTGATCCAGCCAGGCCTCAGTATGCTGCCGCCGAGACTCTGCTGGCCCGGGCCTGCGCCAGGCACGTTCACGATCACGGGGAACCTGCCCTCGCCCTTCGGCACGGCGAGAATGCCGTATATCCTATGCCCGCCGAACGTGGCGAAGCTAACGCGGAACATCGTGTGCGAAGCGGTGTCAAGATCGGGGGCGGGAATCTTCTTCACGTCTATCGGCACCTCGCGCTCAAGGCGCTTCTGCTCGCCGCGCCAGTACGCCTCGAAGTCGTCAGGGCTGGGGGAGAGCGGCATGATGCGATCCGCGTCGAATATCACGCGCTCAAAGCCTGAGCGCACGGAAAAGCCTACGCCCTTCGCGTGCAGGCGCAGCGAGCCAGGCGTGCCGCGCGAAAGCTCCATCTTGACGGCAGGCTCCTTCGAGAGATCGACTTTGCGCCGCCACACGACGTTCGTCCAACCATCGTCCGCCCACACTTCCACAACGCCCTTCTCGAGCCTGTTGCCCCGCTTGTCCTTGACGCACACTTCCACGCGCGCCTTCGCGCCAGACTTGTAGAGGCAGCTCGGCGCGTCCGGACTGAACCGCGCGTAGAACGGTCCCTCAAGCCCTTCCTCAACGAGAAGCGCCCAGTCCCGCGCGTCCGGCTTTGGCGGCAGCGCGCATTCTCCGCCCTTTCCGCGCGCGAGCTTCACCGGCTTCGACCATTCGCCGCTTACCGTGTCAAACCAGCGCGCCGTGTACGTGCGCCCTCCACGCGCAGACGTGATTGCGCCGGTGAGCAGATTCTTCGCGTCGCGCGAATGGAAGTAGAACGCGAACTTCCTCGCGGCGCCGTCGGCCTTGGCCGCGTGCCAAGCGTCGCACTTCGGCGCGAAGTCGCCGTTCTTCTCGCCGAGAATCGGCGCAAGGCGCCACCAGTCGAACGACGTGAAGAACTTCTTCATGTGCCCCATCTGGATCGCGCTGGGGAACTCGATGGCCGTGCTCCAGTGGACGGCCTTGTCGGCGACGGTTATCTTCTCCACCCCGTCGTGCGAGTCGCGTTTGACGTCGTAGTTGCTCAGGTAAAGCCACATGTCTATGGCGCCGTATCCGTAGCCGCAGAAGCCGCTGAGGAAGGAAATCCACCCTTGCGCGCGCGCCGTAGTCCTTCGTCCAGAGATAGCAGTAGCGCCCTTCGTAGTTCACCGCGGGACGCGGCGAGGCCCAGTAGTCGCTCGGCACCGCGGGGCTGCCGGTCTTGACGAGGCTTGGGCTCCACTGCGCGGCCCACCAGTCGTGCCCCGTGCGGCGGGCGACCTCTTCCGAAGCGAAGGCGGAGACTCCGTTGCCGCTGATCCTCTTCTTGTCAGGATTTGTGCCAAGACCGGTGACGGTGGTGTGGCCAGTGTTCTCCTGGTGGGCGGAAAGTGGATGGGAGTATGCGTCGTGGCGGTGGATGAACTCGGCAACGTCCACCCAGGGGTTGTTGGCGCTCGTGTAGTCGCGTCCGCCGCGCTCGGCGTAGAAGTCGTTGTCCGCCTCCTGCGCGAGAGTCCACATCACAGGCCATGCGCCGAAGCGCGCCACCCAGTAGCGCGAAAGGCGCTCTAGCGCGGCCTTGTCGTCCATCAGCGGCTTTTTCATCGTGGCCGCAAAAAAGAACTCGGCGTTGGCGTGAACGAGCCCCGCGTCGGCAATGTGGCGATAGTAGCGGTCGGCAAGCCGGAAGCCGGGAATGTCGGATGCGTCAACGCGCCCGTCGGCCACGTTGAACTTCGCGCCGATGGGCTCGCTCTGCAGGACGGTGAAACCCTGCGCGGCGCGTCTGTCGACTATGTACTTGAAGTGCGAATCGGTCTTCACGCCGCCCGCGTGCGGACCCGCCTCGTCGATCTCCTCCTTGTAGAGCCCCCAATGCGTGTCGCCAAGGTAGAAGAACGGCGTGCCGTCGGCATGCACGAAGTGCTTCTTGCCAGGGACGGTGCGCACGAAGCCGTGGCGGTAGAGTGCGAGCGGACCCTTGTACGCGGTGGCGCGGATTACGCCGCTGCGCCCCGCGAGAGACGGGTCGTCGGCACATGCCGTCGTCCAGCTCCACTCGCCGGCGGAGACAGGCGCAAAGCGCACGCGGAACACGTTGCCGCCATCCCAGAAGCCAGGGCGCCGCAGCACGGTGCCATCGGTTCTGTTTGAGAACGCGCAGTCGATGCGCACGGCATCGCCGCCGCCCGCATCGTAGCTGCGCGCACTCTCGAACGTCAGCTCCGTCATCCTCCACGTTTCCGCAGTCATTTCAAACGCGGACGCGCAGAACGCCGTAGACACGCCACAGGCGATCGCCGCAAAAGCAACGCGCCCCCGGGAAGCAGACCTTAATGACATGGCGCGGCTTACTTTTCAGCGCCGAACATCGACTTGTCGAAATTGAAGAACACGAACACAGGCAGGAATCCGCCCTCGTTGAAGCAGATGAGGCCAAACTGAAGAGCCGCCTTGCGCGCCTTGGCGATGAACGCAGACTGCACGCCGTTGCGAAGCGTGTCCACCTGGCTGTAGCCGATTGCGACCTGCGCGCCGCACTTCACCTTGTCGGCCTTTGCCGCGCAGATGGCGACCTGCGCGCCGGTGATCTCCGCGTTCGCCGCGCCGAGGCCAAGAGCGCAGCCCCTGTTGCTCGTGGACGCATTGCCGAACCACCAGTCCCATGTCACTGCGGACTGAGCCGCAAGGCCAAGGAACATCGCGCTCGCCAGAACTAGAATCTTCTTCATCTGTTTTTTCCTTTCTTGTTGTGGATTTCAAAT
>JAFUDL010000433.1 GCA_017459225.1 Kiritimatiellia bacterium | reverse complement strand
CGAGGATGGACGCAAGGCCATCGAGGACCTGGTGTTCCGCGCAAACGGCATCGACGCATTCGACTTCTGGAAGAAGCACATCGATGCGGCAGGCAGCAGTTCCGTGCAGAGGGCCGCGAAGAAGGCGTATGTCGCCACGGCGGCCATTATCGAAGCCGACATCACGAAGGGCGCGAAGAAGGCCGACAGCACGAAGTGGAAGGCTTCCGCCTCGCGCGACGGGCACAACGTGAAGAACGCGTTCGACGGCAACGACAACTCGCGTTGGACGTCGGGAATGAATCCAAAGGGAGTGTGGTATGCGCTCGACTTCGGGGACAAGCTGTTCGTTGACGAAGTGACGCTCGACACCACCAAGTCTGCCGGCGACACTCCGCGCGGGTGCGAAGTGTTCGTGAGCGACGACGGCACTAACTGGACGGGTCCGGTGGCCGCATGCGACGAGAACACGCATAAGACCACCTCGTTCCGCATCGGCAAGGCGACGCGCCACCTCAAGTTCGTGGCGCTCGAGTCTCGTCAGGGCTTGCACTGGTCGATCCACGAGATCGAGGTGAAGGCGGGCGTAGACGAGGCGAAGGTGAAGAAGATCAAGGCCACCGCGGCGCAATACCGCCAGGAAGGGGTCAGGTAAGATGAAGGAGCTTAAAATGAAGAACGGAATCTCAAGGCGCGCATTCCTTGGCGCGGGCGCGGCGTTCGGCGCGTTCAATCTGGTGCCGGGAAGCGTGATTGGCGCGAATGCGCCGTCCAACCGCATCGTGATGGGCATGATCGGCGTGGGCGGAATGGGCAACGGCAACATGGGCACGTTCCTTGGAATGAACGACGTCCAGGTGGTGGCCGTATGCGACGTGAACTCCAACAAGACGGCGAGCGCGAAGAACAAGGTGGACAGGCGCTACGGCAACAAGGACTGCCGCGAATACCACGACTTCCGCGAGCTCTGCGTGCGCGACGACGTCGACGCCGTTATGATCGCCACGCCCGACCACTGGCACGCCTACGTGGGCACGTTCGCCGCCAGCCACGGCAAGGACATCTACGGCGAGAAGCCGTTCACGCACGACCTGCTCGAGGGACGCGCCCTCGTGCGCGCCGTGGAGCGCAACGGACGCATCTGGCAGACGGGCAGCTGGCAGCGCTCGCAGAGCGAGATGCGGCACGCCGTGGAGCTCGTGCGCAACGGGCGCCTCGGCAAGATCGCGCGCGTGGTGGTGGGCCTTCCCTCCGGCGGACGCGGTGGCAACAAGGGCCTCACGGTCACGCCGGTGCCGAAGGAGCTCGACTGGAACTTCTGGCTCGGCCCGGCGCCGTGGCGCGAGTTCACGGGCGTATATGACTGGGACTGGCGCTGGGTCTCCGACTGGGGCGGCGGCCAGCTCATGGACTGGATCGGCCACCACGGCGACATCGCCCAGTGGGGCCTCGGCACCGACCGCACCGGTCCCGTGCTCTTCGAGGGCACGGCGCCCTACGACCGGGAGGGTATCTACGACACGCCCAAGTCCTACCGCATCGAATGCGAGTACGCCAACGGCGTGAAGCTGACCGTGGCGGACAACCATCAGGTGCGCGACGGCGCCACCTGGTACGGCGAGAACGGCGAGTGGGTGTGGGTGACCCGCGGCAGGTGGGACGCCTCCACCCCCGCGCTCAAGAACGCCCGCATCGAGGCTGGCGAGATCCGCTTCAAGAGCCCTGGCCACCAGCGCCAGTTCATCGACTGCGTGAAGTCCCGCAAGACCACCCTCACTCCGGCTGAAGTGGCACATCGCTCCGCCAGCATTGGCCACCTCTGCCAGATCGCGCTCAAGACGCGCCGGAAGATCAGGTGGAACCCCGACACGGAGACGATCGTGGACGACGCCGAGGCTTCGCGCCTGCTCGGCCGCGCGCCGCGCGGGCCCTGGGCGCTCTGCTAGCCGAAAGGTGCAACTTACCGTTGTCTAATCGATGGTTTGTTTGGTATAATTACTACATCTCTCAACAACAAGGAGGAATTGAAAATGGCTCACAAGATTGACCCCGCGAAGTGCGTGGCGTGCGGCTGCTGCAAGGACGCCTGCCCCGCCGAGGCTATTGCCGAAGGTTCGCCCGCGTACGTGATCGACGCCGACAAGTGCGTTGACTGCGGCGCGTGCGCCGGCACCTGCCCGAACGAAGCGATTGCCCCGGCGTGATCGACTTCATTCTAGACAACCTGCTGCTGCTTCCATTCCTGTTTCCGGCCTACCTTGTGCTGGAGTGGATGGAAGCGCATGCGGGAGACGCGCTCGAGCGAAAGCTCGGGCGTGTCAGTCAATGGGGACCGTTCTTCGGCGCGGCCGCGGGCGTCGTGCCACAGTGCGGCTTCTCTGCCGCTGCGGCTTCTCTGTATGCGGGCGGCGCGATCACGGCAGGCACGCTCGTGGCGGTCTTCCTCTCCACGTCCGACGAGCTGATCCCCGTGCTCCTCTCTAAGCAGGTATCGCCCGCTTTCGTGTTCAGGCTCGCAGGGCTCAAGGTTCTCTTCGCCGTGTTCGCCGGCTTTGCGGTGAACGCGTTTCTTTTCTGCATCGGGCGGAGGGGACCGTCGCCGCACGTCGACGAGCTGTGCGCGCGCAGCAGGTGCCACTGCTCCAATCATCGCGGGATACTCGTTCCTGCCCTCATCCACACGGCCGAGATATTCCTCTTCCTGCTCGTTGTCTCTGCAGTGATAGAGCTTGTGATGCACTACTGCGGCGGCGAGGAGGCGATGAAGGGGCTGGTGTTCAACAAGCCGTTCCTCGGAGAGATGCTTGGCGGGCTTATAGGGCTTGTGCCGAACTGCGCAGTCTCGGCCGCGTGCGCCGAGCTGTATTCGGCAGGTGGAATGTCGCCTGGCGCATTGTGCGCGGCGTCCCTCACAGGCGCGGGCATGGGAATGCTCGTTCTCTTCCGCACGCACCGGCATTTCCTGCAGAATCTTGGAATACTCGCCGCCACGTATCTCTTCGGCGTGCTGTTCGGGTACATAGGCGGGATGTTCCTCTGATGGACGGCGAATCAAAGAAGCCGCGCCGCGGAATCGCCGCGAGGGCGTTCGTGGCAACTCTGCCGGTTTTCGCGGGCTACATCTCCATGGGATTTGCGGCGGGTCTGCTGCTGTCGATACAGTACGCGACGGCATGGTCCGTATTCTGGGCGCCCGTGACGAGCGGCACGTTCATATCGGGTATGCTGCAGTTCCTGCTGCTCGACTGGATCCGCGAGATGACGCCGATCATGGACGTGGTCGTGGTGACCATCTGCCTCAACGTGCGCTATTCGCTCTACGGAATCTCTCTCATCGAGCGCTTCAAGGCGGCGCCGCTTTTCACGCGCCTCTACCTGATCGGCACGGTGACGGACGAATCGTACGCGCTGCAGACGCAGTGCCCGTGGCCGCCCGGACGCGCCTCCACCCGCTACTGCTTTCTCATCGCCATGTTCGACCATTTCTATTGGCTTCTGGGCGCGACGAGCGGCGCTCTTGCGGGCATCTGCGCGCAGGGCATCTTCTCGCGCGAGCGCGTTGAGGCGTGCACGCGGGGAATCGACTTCGCTATGACGGCGCTCTTCATCGTGATTCTAGTGGACCAGGTGAAGAGCCGCGAGAACCGCGCGCCGGCTGTGATAGGCCTTGCCGTGTCAAGCCTCGTGTTCTGCTCGATTGCGGCGTTCGCCGGCTTCTCCGCGGCGAAGGGCGGGATGCTGATACCGACGATGGTGCTGATAGTGTGCTCGTTTCTGGCGCTGAGGGGACGCCTCGATCCCGAACGCAGGAAGGGGGGCGCGGCATGAGCGAGACGGGGCGCTATCTTGTTCTTGTGCTTGTGGCGGTGGCCGTGGTGTCGTACCTTCTGCGCGCGCTGCCTTTCGTGCTGTTCGGCTCGGGGAGGCGTCCGCCGGACGTTGTCAGGTACATAGGCTCCCTCCTTGCGCCGTCGGTGATGGCGATGCTCGTGGTGTACTGCTTCGCGGGCTACCTCAAGAACGGCTGCCTCGACACGCCTCTCCACGGCGGCGCCGAGCTTGCCGCGACGGCGCTCACAGTTGTGCTTCATCTCTGGCGCGGCAATCCTCTACTCTCGATCGCCTGCGGCACCGCGCTCTACATGTTCCTCATACGCGGCGCATGAGGAAACGGCTGCGAATTGTTGACTGCGCCGTGATGATTTGGTATGATTTCGGCATGGGGAACATCTGAAGCAAACAAGGAGATCACAATGCAGCGTAGAAGATTCATGAAGCTCGGGTTCGCCGCGGCGGCGGTGCCCACGATTGTGCCGCGCCACGTGCTGGGCGGCCCTGGCCACACCGCTCCCAGCGAGCGCATCACGCTGGGCGGCGTGGGCATTGGCGGAGTTGGCCACGGCCAGATCAAGGGACTCGCCAAGACCGGCTTCCAGGTGGAGGCGCTGTGCGACGTGGACGATCTTCACGCGAAGAAGACGTACGACAAGTTCCCGCAGGCCCGCCGCTACCGCGACTTCCGCGAGATGCTCGCCATGGAGGGCGACAAGATCGACGCCGTCTACTGCGGCACGCCCGACCACACGCATGCCTTCGTCACGCTCGCCGCGCTTCGCGCGAAGAAGCACGTGTGCTGCGTGAAGCCTCTCACCCGCTCCATCGAGGAGTGCTACAAGGTGGTGGACGAGGCGAAGAAGGCCGGAGTCGCCACGCAGGTGACGGCGACGCCGTGGACGAACGACGCCGCCTGCCGCGTGCGCGAGATCATCGCGTCGGGAATCCTCGGCGACATCGTGGAGGCGTATGCGTGGACGCGTCGGCCGGTGTGGCCGCAGGGGATGCCGTCGTACCCCTCGTTCACCACGCCTGTGCCTGGCACGCTCGACTGGGACCTCTGGCTCGGCTCTGCGGAGAAGCGTCCGTACGCCGACAAGTGGCCTGCCGACAATCCGATTCCGAAGATGTCCCCCGAGGCCTGGAGCGGCGCCGCCGTGTACCATCCCTTCAACCACCGCGGCTGGTACGACTTCGGCGCGGGCGCTCTCGGCGACATGGGCTGCCACTGGGCCAACACGATCTACAAGGCCCTCGAGCTCGGCCATCCCTCGATGATCAGCGCCAGCTGCACGCGCGCAAGCGACGTCGCGTTCCCCCTCGAGATCGTGGACACATACGACTACCCGAAGCGCGGCGGATTCCCGGAGCTGCGTCTCGTGTGGTACGACGGGCTCCTCAAGCCGCCGGTGCCGAAGGAGATGAAGGGCAAGGGTCTTCCGAAGGAGGGCGTGCTGTACGTCGGCACGAAGGCGACGATGCTCGTGGGCGGACTGGTAGACGGCATCCGCATCCTCGACCCCGCGCTCAACGAGAAGGCGAAGACCGTCCCGCGCACCCTGCCGCGCCGCGGCGACATCAGCAAGGAATGGCTGACCGCGTGCAAGGGCGGCGAGAAGGCGGGGTGCAATTTCGACTGGGCGCTGCTCATCACGGAGTTCGTGCTGCTCGGCAACCTCGCCGTGCGCACGGGACGCGCCGTCGCGTTCGATCCCAAGACGCTGCACGTGACGAACAACCCGGCCGCCGACGCGCTCCTGCGCCTAACGTACCACAACGGCTGGCGTCTTTAGACGCAGATTGCGGAACTCGACCTTCATCGGCGGTCCCTGGTGGAGCTGGAGCGCAATGTGCCCCTTCGACGGGAAGAACGCCTCACGCGGATCCACCACCGAGGTCGTGCGCACGCCGTTGACCCACACCGTAATCGCACGCCCTTCCACCTTCACGTGCATGTCGTTCCACTGCTCGACGCGGTAGAGGTCCTGGAGCGCCTTGCCGTCCGCAAAGCGCTTGACAGTCTTCTTGCCCGCCGCGTCGATCGTCACGTCCGACCCGCGCGCGCCGATGAGGTGCTGCTTGGGATGGTAGAGGAAACCCACGTAGTTTCCGCCGCCGTTCATGTCCGCCTGGTAGCCGTTGTCGCCGATGAACTGCGGCTTGCAACGCAGCTGGATACCGCTGTTGGCGCCCTTTGAAAGACGGAACTCCGCGCGGAGCTCGAAGTCG
>JAFUDL010000432.1 GCA_017459225.1 Kiritimatiellia bacterium | reverse complement strand
TACGGCTTCCGGAACATCGACACGATGATCGCGCTCGTAATGCTGTTCTGCTCGAACATCACAATCCCGTGGCCCAGTTGCAACGCTCCGATGCGCATGAACAAAGGGGAAGCTCGTCAGGAGGTGGCATGAACCGACCCAAACTCATGCACGAAGAGCCATTTTTTTTTGTGCGTGGTCAAGTGTCACGAAAATGATTGCCTTTCGCACGCAAGCGGGATGAAGCTGCGAGCCTGCACACGCCAGCCCTGTCACCACGGCACCTACTTCTGGTGGCGCGTCTCGTACATGCGGCTTCCCGCCTCGCGGAGCGCTTTTACCATTTCGGGGTACGGCGTGTCGCAGATGTCTGTGAGTCCCACGGTCAGGTACTCGCCGTCGAAGCGGCCTGACGACGCCTCGTCCGAAAACTGGTGCCAGTGGCATCCGACGACCTGCGGCATCGTTAGCGCGTCGCGCACGTACCTCTTCGCCATCTCCGCGCGTTCCGCCGTGCTTTTCGCGGCACGCACGCCCGTGCCGAAGTTCCCCCTGTCGTTCGCGCCGAAGTGGAACTCCGGGATGAGGAGCGGACGGTCGATCCCCTCGTACCGCTTCAGCAGGCGCGGCGACTCGCAGTACCAGTTCTGGCTCACGACGTCCGCGTGCCGGGCGCACGCCTCGCGCGTCCTGCGCCGCGAACTGCTGAATCTGCACCCGAGATACAGCAGCTGCGGATCGAACTCCTTCACCGCAGCCCGCGTACGCCTGAAATACTCATCCTCGACCAGCCCCGTGAACGCCTCCAGGTCGCCGCCGGCCTTCGGCCCCGGCAGGAAGACGGTGTGCAGGAAATCGTCCCAGTCGGCGTACTTCGCGTCCCACGCCGCGTTGAGCGCGGCGATGTCCGCGTACTTGCCGCGCAGGAAGTCCGCAAACGCCCTCTTGGCGGGCTGGTCGGCGGGCGACTGGAGCGTCCATTCCGCGAGCTGCCTGGGCGAACCGCCCCAGTTGATCTCGTTGTCGACGAAGAATCCGATGCACCAAGGGTCCTTCGCCTGCGACCGCCGCTTCTCCAGCTCCGCGAGAATGCCGGCGCGGAACGTAGGGTCCCACGGGTCGGGGAACTTGAACCATTCGCCGTAGCTGGCGGCGATCGGACGCGACTTGCGCTCGATGCGCTCGACGTACGGCGTGCGGTCCATGAGGCAGATGGGGATGTCGCTCGACGAGGAGAGCGTGTTCATGCACCAGCTCCTCATGCGGCGGTGGACGACGTCCGAGAACTTCGCGTAGTAGCCCGCCCCGCCGTACTTGCGGTAGAGGTTGGCGGAGGAGAAGTCGTAGATGCGCGTCTCGTTCCGCGCCTCGTAGTACGGCATCAGCAGTTCGTCGCGCGTCGTCCAGAACTTCGAGAACGGCGTGGCGGCGGGAGCGTCCGGCGGTGGCGGGAGCTCGGTGAAGAGCGGATCGCGGTCGGCGATGGGGATGCCCCTGTGCGGTTTGCCGGGGTCGCCGTTCATGGGCGTCATCGCGCACGATGCGGACGCCCTCATCACGCCGAACGACCAGAAAAGACGGCCCTCGGGATCGACGAACCACCATTTGCCGTTCACTTTCTCGGTGCGGAAGCGTCCCGTCGCCTTGAGCTGCGGCCCGGCGGCCCAGCCGCCGTACTTGTCCCAGTCCGCCGGGCCGGGGTGCGCCGCGAGATCCTTCGCCTCCTCTTCGGCGACGCGCTTCAAGTCGGCGTCGCTCTTCGTCTTGCCCGGCCAGTCGCGGTACTTGAACTGCCCGTACTTGTCGAAGCACGGAAGGAACTCCTCCGTCTTCATCGCCATCCACGGCTCCGTGCCGTCCGGCGGCAGGCCCTTCATCCTGTTTCCGAGTTGTCCGGGACGATAGATCGAGTCGATGATCGCGTACGGCGGGGTGTTCTTCCAGTCGTATGCGAGCGGCACGGCGCTACGCGAGGCGATCATGACGGGCGAATCCCACATCGGAACCGTAAGTAGGAGGCGGTCCTTCTCACGGCGAATGTCATTCTCCGGAATCTCGAACACGCGGCCCGTGATCATCTCCACCCACACGGGGCGGGAGATCGTGCCGGGCTTCAGCCACACGGTGACGCGGTCGAAGCCGAGAGCATCCGACGGGCGGGCGTCCGAGAACCAAAAGAACCTCACCTGGCTGCCGTAGCGGGTGAAGCGCGCCGCCGACATCCTGCGCTTGGACGTGTCGCGCGGGTCGAAGCGCTGCACCATCTCGAACCAGATGTCGTCAGCCGCCGACACGGGATGCGCCTCGTCCGTGAGGAAGCAGAACACGTTGCGGAGCGCATGGTAGGACGGGCGCCGATAGACCGTCCGCCTGAGGCCGTTGCACCGCACGAGCCCGAAGCTCTGGAGCATCGTTCCGTAGTTGTTGTCGACGAGCGAGAAGTACCCCGAAGGAATCGCGTGCGCCGCGTCGTTCACCGCGCGTCGCAGAAGCCACTTCGCCTGCGAGTACTCCGTCCATTCGACGTTTGGCATCGCATGAGCGTACTCCAGCTGCGCCGGGCAGCCCGCTTCGCCCTGCATCACGTCGAACGCGCCGCTGTAGCTCTTCACGAGCTTGCGCAGCGGCTCGGCGATCCGCTGGTAAACCACGTCGGGATTGCGACTGTAGGGATGATAGATGAAGCGCGAGCCGAGGTCGAGCGCGTTCTCCTTCTTGAGCCGCTCGAGCACGCACGTGTAGTCTTTCGGAAAGTTCACCGCCGTGCAGTAGATCTTCGCCGCCGGCTGTACGGCGCGGATCGCCCGCGCGGTGCGGTAGAAAAGTTCCGCGTAGTCCGCCCCCTGCCCGAACGGCTCGTTCCACACCTCCCATTCATCGACAACGTCCTTGTAGCGGCGGACGCACGCTTCCACGTACCTGAGCCACGCCGCGAACGCCTCCGGGTTGCGCGTCACCTCGCGCACCTTCATGCCGAGGCGGAAGTCGCTGCCCCACACGGGGTTGCCGTAGGAAAGGCAGAGCCAGGGCTTCACGCCCATCGCCGCCATCTCGCGCACCTGCGGATCGAGCCAGGTGAAGTCGTACTTGCCTTGTTCCTGCTCGGTCTTGGCCCAGCCGGAGAAGAGGCGGCCATGCTTTGCGCCCAGCGGCCCGAGCCACTCCTTGTAGGCGTCCCAGTCGGCGTAGTCGCGGTCCATCGTCTCGCAGCCGATCGACCACTTGGAGGACTTGATCTCCTTCGCGTCGCGCACCGCCAGCCGCCCGACCTCCTTCATGCCCGGGTCGAGGCTGTTGAGCTTCTTCCACGTCACGCACGGGCGTTCCTTGGGCGTCGCCGCCTTCTTGTGGTCGTTCCACGCGTCCCAGCTCTTGATCTTGTCCGCGTCCTTGAAGGATACCACCTCGCCGCCCGCCGCCAGACAAGCCAGCAGAGAACCCAACCAAACCTTTGCAGATGTTTTCATCGCAGCATTATATCACATTTTCCGTTCACGGGCCTTTTCTTTGGACACGCTTACCCCGATTTTTTGGGGGTGAATTATCCCGAAATCGCTTCAGACCCCTGTAAACACTGCCTCAAAAAGTTCTCGAGACATCTCCTCCTTGAATTCCTCGACCAGGGTTGTTGCTGGTGTTGCAAGTAAACCTCGACATTCAGGTAGGGCTGGCGTTTCACCGCCAGCCGCGGACGGCGATGGAACGCCGTCCCTACCGCGTTTTCCAACTGTCCCAGCCCCAGCCGCAAGCGGCATGGACGACGTGCTTGTCCTT
>JAFUDL010000431.1 GCA_017459225.1 Kiritimatiellia bacterium | reverse complement strand
CAGGCATGGCGGCGCTGCTGGGCATGGCGGCGTGTCCGCTCTCCGCATGGGCGTTGCCGCCTTGGGCGACGCCCGAGGTCAACTCCATCAACCGGCTGCCGGCCCGTGCGGTTGCGGTGCCTTGCGAAAGCGCGACGAAGGCGCTCATGATCGCAAGGGGCGATCTCGCCCGCACGGAGTCGAAATGGCTGCAGTCGCTGAACGGGGTGTGGGGCTTCAGGTGGAAGCACACCGTCGATGCGCCGAACTGGGAGAAGGAGGGGCAGATAGCCGTGCCGGGTTGCTGGCAGCTGCAGGGAGACTTCGATCCGCCTATCTAAGTCAACGTCACCTATCCCGTAGCCGGGTACAAGGAAGGCAACCCGATGGCAGAGCCGCCGAAGCACTTCACGAGCAGGCGCTTCCGCAACCCCGTGGGCCTGTACTCCCGTTCGTTCACGATTCCCGACTCGTGGAAGGGGCGCCGCGTCGTCATACACTTCGGCGGCGTGTCGTCCGCAATGTACGTGCGCCTGAACGGGAAGAACGTGGGCTACTCCGAGGATAGCCGCCTGCCGGCCGAGTTCGACCTCACCCCGTTCCTGAAGAGCGGCGCGAACGCCCTCGAGGTCGAGGTGCTCAAGCACTGCGACGGAACGTTCCTCGAGGACCAGGACTTCTGGCGCTTCTCCGGAATCTTCCGCGACGTGTGGCTCGTCGCCGAGCAGCCCTCCGCGCCGAAGGATCTCGTGGTGGAGACGACCCTCAGCGACGACTACTCGAAGGGCACCGTTGTCGCGCGCGACGAAAACGGACGCGAACTTCTGCGCAAGACGTACGACAATCCTACGCTCTGGAACTGCGAGGCACCGCACCTCTACTACGAGACGGTGCGCGTGGGCGACGACTGGCGCGCCTTCCCCGTCGGCTTCCGCAAGGTCGAGATCAAGAACGCCGTCCTCTACATCAACGGCAGGCGCGCCCTCTTCATGGGCACCGACCGCCACGAGATGCAGCCCGAAGGCGGCTACACAGTCACGCTCGAGGGCATGAAGCGGGACATCGCCATCTTCCACGAGTTCAACGTGAACGCCGTTCGCACCTGCCACTACCCCAACGACCCCACGTGGTACGAGCTCTGCGACCGCGAGGGCATCTACGTGGTGTGCGAGGCGAACATCGAGTCGCACGGCGCGGGATACGGCGCGAACACGCTCGCGAAGAATCCACTCTACCACGCCGCCCACATCGAACGCGGCGTCAACATGGTGAAGACGTTCCGCAACCATCCCTCGGTCGTCATCTGGTCGATGGGCAACGAGGCGGGTGACGGGCCCAACTTCGCCGACCTCTACAAGGCCATGCGCGCGATCGACGCCACGCGCCCGATCCAGTACGAGCGCGCGCAGGACAGCGACCACAGCGACATCAAGTGCCCGATGTACACGCGTCCCTGGGGCGTGGAGAAGTACGTGAAGAACAACCCGAAGAAACCCTTCATCCTCTGCGAGTACGTGCACGCCATGGGCAACTCGAACGGCGACGTGCAGGACTACTGGGACCTCGTGCGCAAGTACCCCTCCATGCAGGGCGGATTCGTGTGGGACTTCGCGGACCAGGCCGTGTGGAAGACGGACCACCGCGGCACCTGGCTCTCGTTCGGCGGCGACTGGGGCGACCAGCCCAACGACGACAACTTCAACTGCAACGGCTTCATCAGCGCCACGCGCGAGCCTCAGCCCGGCGCGTACGAGATCAAACACGCCTACCAGCCTGTGCATGTGGACAAGTGGGACTGGGCTACGAAGAAGGCCACGATCTACAACTCCTGGCGCTTCACGTCGCTGGAGGGAGTGGAGGCGTTCTGCGAAGTGGTCAAGGACGGCAAGACCGTCTTTCTTGGAGGTTTTGTGATGCCGGCCATCGGTCCAGACGAGACGAAGGACGTGGAGATCAACGTCTTAGACGGCGACGCCGTGAACTTCGCGTTCATGCGCGGCGGCAAGATCATCGCCACCGACACTTTCGTGAAGCCGTTCACGCCCCGCGCCGAGCCCAAGGCCAAGGGCGCCGCGAAGGCGGACGCCTTCAAGATCAATCTCTGGCGCGCGCCCATCGACAACGACTGGGGCTGGCACATGCCGAACGTGTGCAGAGTCTGGAAGGACGCCACCTCCTCGCAGAAGATGCCCGAAGGCGTCAAGTCCACGCTTGAGGTCAAGGACCTCGGCGGCGGGAAGAAGCTCGTCGACTTCACGCTCGTCGTCGAGAAGGGGCGCAAGCTGCCGCCCATTCCGCGCGTGGGCGTAACGTTCACCTTGCCCAAGGACTTCACCGACGTGAAGTGGTGCGGGTATGGTCCGCACGAGAACTACTGCGACCGCCGCACCTCCTGCCGCTTCGGCGAGTTCATGGCCAAGGTGGGGCTCGTCTCGGGCCTCATGGACCCGAAGACCGGCACGATAGAGTATCCCGCCAATCGCCTCAATCCCGACAACTACGTGGAGCCCAACGAGCAGGGCTACCGCACAGGCTGCACGTCGCTTGAGATCGCCGGAGCGGGCGGCAGGAAGGTGAAGATCACGGCGGTCAACCAGCCGTTCGGCTTCAACGCGTGGCCGTATTCGCAGCATTCGCTCGAGAAGGCCAAGCACCAGATCGACCTCAAGGTGGAAGACCGCGTGACGGTGAACGTGGATGCCGCGCAGATGGGCGTGGGCGGCGACAACAGCTGGGGGGATCGTCCCCACGACCACGCCATGCTCGGCGCGGGCACATACCACCTTGTGTTCGTGGTTGAAGCCCCCGAAGATGTGCTCTGATTTCAACTTTTTCGCGTGGCTCTATTGACTGCGCGATGCTAGTGTGATATCATTTGCACATTGTTTTAACCCCAAAAGAGACCTTATGGCAAAAGAAGACGACAGTGCGATAGAAGTAACTGGCACCGTGATCAAGGTGCTTCCGGCTACGATGTACAAAGTCCAGCTGGACAATGGACACGAGGTGCTTGCCCACATTTCGGGCAAGATGCGCAAATTCTTCATCAAGATCGCCATTGGCGACAAGGTGACTGTGGAGATATCGCCGTACGACCTCGGCAAGGGCCGCATAACGTACCGCCACAAGGAGCCGCCGCGCCCAACGGCGTAAGCTAGACGTGGCTCGCCATCTTCTTTCACTGCACGGCGTCACCCTCGCTTTCGGGGGTGACTCTGTTTTGGAGGATGTCTCGCTCAACGTGGAGAGCGGTGTGCGCGCCTGCGTGACGGGCCGCAACGGAGAGGGAAAATCCACGCTTCTGAAGGTTATCGCCGGGCGCATCGAGCCTGACGCCGGCGAGATAATACGCGCGCCAGGCCTCAAGGTAGCCTACCTTGAGCAGGAGGTGCCGAGCGACCGTCCAGGCACTGTGCGCGAGATCGCCGGCTCCGAGAAGTTCATCTCGCAGATGGGGCTCGAGGCGGATGCCGTCTTCAACACGCTTTCCGGCGGCATGCGGCGGCGGGTGCTCTTGGCGCGCGCGCTGGCCGACGGCCCTGACCTCGTGCTTCTCGACGAGCCCACCAACCATCTCGACATCGCATCCATCGAATGGCTCGAAAGCTACATCCGCCGTTCCGGCGAGACGGCGTTTCTCTTCGTCACCCGCGACCGCGCGTTTCTGCGGAGCGTTGCCACATACGTCTATGATCTCGACCGCGGCCAGCTGGCCGGCTGGAACTGCGACTGGCGCACGTTCCAGCAGCGCAAGGCCGACCTTGCCGCCGACGAGGCCGCTCTCTGGGCGAAGAAGGCCAAGAAGCTCGCGCAGGAGGAGGCGTGGATCCGCCAGGGCGTGAAGGCGCGCCGCACGCGCAACCAGGGTCGCGTGGAGGCGTTGCGCCAGCTGCGCCTCGAATTCGCGCGCCGCCGCGTGGCGCCTGGCACGGCAAGCTTGAAGATCGACACCGCGGGCGCATCGGGCGAGCGCGTGATCAAGATCGAGAACGTGTCGTTCGCATACCCCGCCGCGTCAGGCGAGGAGACGGCGCGTACGGTGGTGAAAGACTTCACGGCGGACGTCCTGCGCGGCGAGCGCATCGGCGTGGTGGGCGAGAATGGAGTGGGCAAGACGACGCTTCTCAAGCTGCTCACGGGCGCGCTCGCCCCGACGTCCGGCAGCGTGACGATGGGAACGCGCGTTGAGATCGCCTACTTCGACCAGCTTCACTCCCGCCTCGATCCCGAGCTTTCCGTGAAGGAGATCGTGGCGACGGACCGCGACTTCGTCACGGTGGGCGGCGTTCAGAAGCATGTGTACGGCTACTTGCAGGACTTTCTGTTCACGCCCGAACGCTCCCGCGCGCCGGTGAAGGCGCTCTCCGGCGGCGAGAAGGCGCGTCTGCTTCTCGCGCGGCTCTTTCTCGCGCCGTCTAATCTCCTCGTGATGGACGAGCCAACGAACGACCTCGACGTCGAGACGCTTGAACTTCTAGAGGAGCAGCTGATGAACTACAAGGGGACGCTGCTCGTGGTCTCTCACGACCGCGCGTTCCTCGACAACGTGGTCACATCAACATACGTCCTTCCAGGTGACGGCACGGTGCGCATCTGCGCGGGCGGGTACGAAGAGGCCGCACGCATGCTGAAGGCGTCCGCACGCGCCGCCGCAGAGGAGGCGTCATCATCTGCGCCGCGCGCCGAGCCTGCCGTCGCCGTTCCCGCTTCCGCGCGCAAGCTGAGCTACAAGGAGACCCGCGAGCTGGCTGCGCTTCCTGATCAGATCGCTGCGCTTGAGGAGGAGATAGTAGCCGCTGAGCGCGATCTTTCGGATGGAACCATCTACGCGAAGGATCCCTCTCGCGCCGCGGCTCTTGCGGTGCGCCTGCCTGCGGCCCGCGCCGAGCTAGATGCCGCCGAAACCCGCTGGCTCGAGCTCTCCGAGCGCGAATGAGCGCAGTGCCATTGGGTTTTTATCTTGCCTATGGAAACAACAAAAACAACGTGTAAAAACAACTTTATCTTTCTCGCCGCGAAACCTCGCGGCGTTCCTAAATCGGCGGGCATGTTGCCCGCCGTAAAAGAAGTTGTTTTTAACAGTTGTCAATGTTGTTTCCATGCTAATTTATCCTCATTTACATTCTCGTGCGCAGCGCGGGTGGCAGGCTCCCAAAGAGGAAGTTGACAGATGACGGATGGTGAGTATTGGGCTGTGTTGAAGAAAGAGGCGGCGGAAGGTGACGTTGATGCCGCATGGAAGCTAGCGGATGCCTATGCAGATGGTTATGTGGAGCGTGAAAACGGCGCTTGGTTCTACGTGCGAAAGAACAGGTCACTTGCAGAGAGATGGTATCGGCTTGTTGCCAAAACTAGGGAGCGCGATGCCGTTCTTGGTCTTGCTAGCGTGCAGAAGAATCTCCGCGATGCGTTGCGATTGGAACTCAAGGCATGGCGCATGGGCATTGTAGCGGCAGCAAACAACATAGCCATGACATATTCTATGATGGGGCGTGCTGACTTGTGCTTCAAGTGGCTCAGACGTGGGTATGCTATTGATCCTGAGGGTTGTGCCTATCATCTTGCACTCTGTTTTTTTGTGGGTTACGGAACGGCTAGGAACCTGAAGAAGGCTCTTCAGTTTTTTGACATGGTTCTCAATAATCACTGGGAATGTCCCGACAGCATGGAATGTGCGGCGTTGTTTGTGAAGATGGTGGCGAACGGTGAAACCGCAAGGCCTCCCCGTCGAGGACGGTCAATTGGGAGCATAAGGCCTACAGGTGCCCCAGATTGGTAGCATAAGGCCTACACTACACAGTTCTCAATCATTTCTTAAATCGTTGAATCGTTGAGGCGCGGCATTCTTCCCGCGCGCGGCAGGTCGGCTAAGGGGCCTCTCGGCGTAGAGGCCGGCTGGGCAGGCTTCTTCCGCTGGTTCCACGAGGACGTGATGGGATTCGACGCTCTCGAGTACCGCCGCAGGTTCTGGCGCGAGGCGCTCCGTGGCGGGCGCACCGTGGGCCACATGCCACAAACGGCGCTAGAGTTCACCGACCCGCGCCTGCATCCATACGGCGAATGGCTCTTCGATCTCGTGTTTCTCGTGGCCGTAATGGGCGCGGCGGCTGTCGCGTGGTGGCTCGCTCGCGCGGTGGACGCGCATGTGCGGCGTCTTCGCCGCCCTATGTACTACGAGGCCGAGTGCGTGAGGCGCATGGCTCTTGCGGCGGAAAGGCGGCGCATCCGCAGAAGCCGGGGCGGCCGAGCCACAACTACCACACGGCCTTCATCGGGATGCTCAGGATCGTCGTCACGGTGGACGTGCAGCCCGGCAGGATGCATTCCGGCAAGGTCGGCGCGAAGGGGCGGCGCATCTGGGACTGCTACGCGCTCGTCACGAACGACGCGTCGATTTTCCCCCTTGCGTAAAAGCCCGAATTTTGGCATAATGGATGCGCTTGGCCGATTTGAAGTGAGGGAGCGTTCTGCGGCGGGTGTTCAGACCATGTGGTTTGAACCGTGGAGGCCACGGTAAATTGGCTTGGCGAATTCTTCAACAGAGGAATTTAGGATGAAAAAGCTGAATGGCATTGCGGCTGCGGCCGCGCTGTGCGTGGCGATGGCGCCCGCGTCGTCGCAGGCGGTGAACTGGACGGGCAACGGAAGCGACACGCTCTGGAGCACGGCGGCGAACTGGGAGAACAGCATCCTGCCTGCCGGCAACGCGTCGTTGACGTTCCGGGTATCGAACGTCGGCAGCAGGACGGCCACGCTGGACGGCAACTACACCTACACCGGCAACATCCACGTCGGCGCAGGCAGTTCCGCGAACGCGCCATACATCATCGAGGCCACCGATCCCGCCAACATGCTGACCATCAAGGACGACACATGGCTCGGATACTACGAGGACGGCTGGCTGTGGTTCAAGTCCGGCACTTACGTGTTCAACGGCACAAACAACAAAAACTTCCACGTGGGCGAAGGCAGCGGTAGCACCACCCACAATTTCTGGCTGAAGATCGGCGACGAATCGGCAACCGTCAAGACGACGCTGTCCACAAGGCACTTCTACGTTAGCGGCGTTTCGTCGGTTTCGCTCTACAACGCCGAGCTGACGGTCCCCGCTGATCTCAACGTCGGCAACCGGGCAGGAAGCAGCTGCACGTTCACGGGCGTTTCATCCGCCGTGCATCAGACGGGATCCGGACAGGTGTTCAATCTGGGCACCGGTGCGAACGCGACGGGCGTCGTCGTGAAGGACGGCGGCGACTGGGACTGCTATTACTTGCGGTTGGGAACAGGCAGCGGCTCGACCGGCACGTTCACGATGAACGGCGGAACGCTCCTTGTGCGCAACGAGTTCGGGATCGGAATCGGCGCCAATTCCACGGGCACGTTCCATCTCAACGGCGGGACGGTCTCGGCCAAGTACATCAGAACCGCAGACAGCGCAGCGTGTTCCCTCGTCATCAACGGCGGCACGCTAAAGGCGAGCGGCGTGGACTCGAATGGGCTGATCGCGAAGGCGAACCTCAACGTGTCCGTGAAGTCCGGCGGAGCGACGCTCGACACCGCCGGGTACGATGTCGTCCTCAACGCCGCGTTCAACAAGGCTGCGGACGCCCCGCACGCCGCACTCGCAGTGACGGGCGGCGGATCGGCGAAGTTCACCGCGCTCGGCGACGTCGCCGCGATATCCGTGGGCGAGGACACTACGCTGCGCTGGTTCGACGCGGACGCGACGGTCGCCGACTATGCGCTTGACTCCCTGACGCTCGCCGCCGGATCAACGCTCATGCTCGACGCCGACGCGACCGGCTGCGACAAGCTCGTCGCCGCTTCGACGAACATCTTCGCGACGGAGGAAAAGAAGACGGCGTTCCGGCTGACCTTCCATTCCATTCCGGAATCCGGCCGTGCGTTCCGCCTCTTCGAGATGCCGCAGGCCGACGCCGCGAACTGCGAGATCGTCGCCGCAACCTCGGCGGGAGCGTCGCTTGAAGTAGAGAAGGGTTGGGTGGACGGCTATCTCACATACGCCATTCTCGCGAAGGACTACGTGTGGGGCGGCGGCTCGAACGGCGGCGGATGGACGGCCGGCTCGAACTGGCTCGTAGATGGCGCCGCGTCCGCATGGGAGAGCAACAACAATGCGGTGTTCGCGTCGACGGGCGACGTGGCTTCGCTCGACGCGGACGTGGCGGCGGTCGCGCTCGACTTCCGCGCCAACGCGACGGTCAATGCGGCAGAAGGCGTGGAGGCGGCGATCACCACGCCTGAAGTCATCGTGAAGCCCGGCGTCTCCGCGACGGTGAACGCACCTCTCTCCGGCGTGTTCGCCAAGACAGGCGCTGGAACGCTCGTCCTCGGCACGAACAGAACTGAGCAGACGACGCTTTCGGAGGGAACGCTCGCCATATCCGACGGCGTCTCGTTCGACTGGACGAAGTTCACGTTCGGCACGGATCCGGCGAAGCCCGTCACGCTCCGCGTCGGCGCTGCGGCGACGCTTGCGAACAGACCCGCCTCGTGGACGGTCGGGACCTTGGCGAACATCACATCGACCGTCGTCAAGGAGGGAGGAGACTGGGAGATGGGCACTCTCCATGTCGGCGGCGCCGCGTCCGCCGTCACGACGTTCATCCATGAGGGCGGGACGCTGACGCTGACAGGCGCGTCCGACATCAGCAAGGACACGACCTCCATGGGGCATCTCGACATTGCCGGCGGCACCGTCTCCCACGCCTCCTACTACTTCCATCTGGGCCAGCGCGGACACGCAAAAATGACCGTGCGCGCGGGGGCGAAGTACGAGACCACGAAGGTGAACAACTGGCTCTTCGTGCATGAGTGTGGGTCGGTTCATGCCACCTCCTGACGAGCTTCCCCTTTGTTCATGCGCATCGGAGCGTTGCAACTGGGCCACGGGATTGTGATGTTCGAGCAGAACAGCATTACGAGCGCGATCATCGT
>JAFUDL010000430.1 GCA_017459225.1 Kiritimatiellia bacterium | reverse complement strand
CGCCTGTTCACAACGCACCAGCACCTACTGAGAGGGGGCTTCAAGCACTCTAACCATCATTTCATTGCATGAACCGACCCACACTCATGCACGAAGCCTCAAAATTCAAGGAGGAGTGGCATGTCTAGATTGATGAAAGCGAGTGTGGGCGCGCTGGCGTGCGCTGTGGTGGCGTTTTACCTTTCGGCGGCAGTGCCGACGGACGGCGGCGCATGGGCAATCGGGAGCGGCGAGACGGAGACGCTCGACGCCGCGGCAACGGTCTCCGAGCTCCAGAACAACGGCTCGCTCGCCCTTGGCGCGGGTGCGGCGCTGACGGCGAACGGCGCCGTGGTGAATTCGGTTGGCTCCGAAACGGGCAACTCGGGCGAGATGACGATTGCCGCCGGCGCCTCGCTCATTTCGCAGGGCACGCTCACAGGCGACAATCCAGTCAACACGCAGGGATTCTCGATCGGCACGTTCGGCGGCACGGGAGAGGTGACCGTGGCGAGCGGCGGCTCGCTCACCGTTACAGGCGGGCGTCTTTTCCTCGGGCGTAACAAGCTCACTGACGGAAGCGAAGACCGCACGAAACTCTCGTACGGCGTAATCAACATTTTCGGCACCGTAACGGCTCCCACCGTGGAATGCGGAGCCTGGTTCCCGTCAGGAAATACGAGCGTCACATACGATGTCGACGAACTTCCAGTCGCCTCCGTCATCAACCTCGAAGAGGGTGGCGTTCTGGAGACCGGGCTTATCCAGAACAACGACACCTGCCGCAACATCGTCAACTTCAAGGGCGGAACGCTGCGCCTCACGCGCGAGGCCAATCCCCTTATCTATTCAAGCGTCTCGACGATATGGAACATCGAGGCCGGGAAGAGCCTTGTCTTCGACTCGCAGAGCTATCACGCCAACCTCAGCCCTGCTCTGCACCAGCCTGATTCGTTCAAGATCATGGGCGCTGGCGGCCTTGTCAAGAAGGGAACGGGCTATCTTCGGATGTGCATGACGCAGCCGGGGATGAACACCTTCACCGGACCGATCGTCGTCGAGGAGGGGTATCTTTCCCTTGGGCGTCCGCTCGCCGACGGCCAGACGGTGCTCGTGAAGAGCGGGGCCGTGTTCTATCCCGTCGCGCCAGGCGACCTTGAGAAGATCACCTACGAGGATCCGCTGGATGCGCCGCTGGAGGGTTCCGTCTACGCTGTGCATCTGCCGATATACGGAGGGCTCGACCTCCTTGGAATGTACCCGACGTATGTCGCCGACAAGATCGCCACGACGACATGGGGCTGGGGCGGCGAGGTGCATGGCCCGGTCACGCATTCTCCCGACATATCCGCCGAACACCCATTCGAGCTTGTAGGACAGGGTAGGCAGCTGAACTTCTATGGCACGGGCCTCGAAAACCTGCCGCTCGCCATATCGGGCACTGGCACTTTCTGGTTCGACGGCGTGCGCACGAACGAGACGGACAACGCGATCGTCTTCACCGGCAGCGCCAAATACCAGCAGGGTTCGGCGTTCACGGTGCAGGGAGTCGACGGCGCGATGCCCACGGTCACGGTCTCGGGCGGCGGCACGCTCGAAGTACCCGAACTGCGGGTGGGCTGCGACGCGCGCGACGGCGCGCTCGTCGTCTCCAACGGAGCGAACGTGACGGTGAACGGAAACATCCGCATCGGCAGCAACACGTCCACCCGCTACAAGCTAAAGGGCCGGATGGTCGTGGAGAACGCCACCGTGACGGCGAACGAGTACAAGCTGGGCGCGAACGCGCTCACTGACGGAACGGACTACGAAACGCTCCTCAACGAGCTTGTGATCGGCCCCGGCGCCGTGCTGAACGTGAACTCGCACTTCTCGCGCAACGACGACGCGCGTTCGCGCATCGTCTTTGCGGGCGGCACAGTGGCGCCGAAGGCGAGCCGCGACGACTTCTTCTACAGCGGCCAGAACGGAACGCTTGAGATAGAGTCCTCCGCCGGCAGCGACATGCGCTTCGACCTCGGCACGCAGCGCGTGGGCATGATCTCGAACCACACGCACATCTTCGGCGACGGCGGCCTCGACGTGTTCGGGCAGGAGGCGAATCCGATTGCGATGTTCATCCTCGGCAGGGCGGGACTCGGCGACTTCACAGTGGACTACAGGGGCGCGACGAAGGTGAGGGACTGCACGCTGCGGCTAGGCGTGCCGCTGCCGGCGGGAAATGAAGTGCAGGGAACGCGCGCCACGCTCGACCTAGCCGGATTGACGATCACGAACAGCATCGCTGGCGACGTCACGCTAAGGGGATATGGCACACTCGTCGTTGGCAAGGACGATGCGGACGTCACGTTCTCCCAGTCGCTCGACAACGTGCAGCTCGAGAAGGTCGGCGCAGGCGCACTGGCTCTCGACAGGCCCATTGCCGGCGCGCTCGCCGTGCGTGAGGGCACGGCCGTCATCGCCGGCGCGGAGGGGAGTGTGGCGTACAAAAGCTACCGCTTCAAGGTGGAGGGTGCGCGCGGGCCGGTGGGCGACACCAATTTCAATTCCATGCAGCTGGCGGAACTCGTGCTTCTCGACGGCGCGAACGACGTGACGCGTCCGTACGCCAACATTTCCTGGGACGAGACAGTCGATTCCCATGACAGGCCCTTCCCCGCCAACGAGGCGCCGCAGAATCTGGTTGACGGAAATATGTTCACGAAGTGGCTGGACTACCGCGCGCATCCCGACCGCAGCGCGACCGACCGCGAGCGCGTGTGGCTGCGCATAGACTACGCCGCGCCGCGGCCCATCACCGGCTACAAGTGGATCACCGCGAACGACGCGCCTGCGCGCGACCCGGTGGCGTGGCGCCTGCAGGGCAGCAACGACGGCGGCGCCACGTGGACGGACGTCGACGTGGTGAGCGGCTACGAGCCCTCCACGACGCGCTTTGCGCAGTGCGGCCCCTTCATGTCGAACGGCGCGTCCCTTAGCGGTCCCCTCACCGTTGCGGCAGGCGCCACTCTGCGCGTGAACGGCGGATCTGCTTCCGTGGCTGACGTCTCAGGAGAAGGCACGATTGAGCTTGCGGACGGCGCGAGGCTCGCGAGCGCGGGCGGCGTTGTGAACGCCGTCGTGACCGGCGATGGTTCGTTCTCGGCGAACGGCGGCGAAGTGACGCTCATGGGCGCGCATACGTACACCGGCGAGACGCGCGTCTCGGCAGGAACGCTCAACGTGGGCATGTTCGCCGCTGGCACCTATCCCACGCGCGCCTTCGACGGCAAGTTCTTCCGTCTCACGATCCGCCGCTCGAACGGCGGCAACGGCGCGGACGCCACGAACTACAATATGCAGGCTTCCGAATTCCAGCTCTACGATGCAGACGGCACGATGCAGAATCTCAATCTTGAGCCAGTCGCCGAGGGTATGCTTGCCACGCGGCTGGGCGAAGGCCAGTTCAGCTGCGAGCTGCAGTATCAGCCAGGCGCAGCCACAGGCAAGCAGACCGAGGGCGTGTACAAGCTCTTCGACAATGACACGAACACGAAGTGGTACTGTGGCGACTTGATAAACGGTGCCGTCGCGAACTACCATGTGATCACGATGCGCCTCAAGAACAGCGCAAATCCGATCGTGGCCTACAACTTCATAACGGCGAACGACCATGTGCGCCGCAGCCCGACAGAGTGGACGCTCGAGGGAAGCCGCGACGGCGTGGAATGGGAGCTTCTCGACGCGCGATTCTTTGCGCCGCACACCGCCTTCGGCAACCGGAACGACTACAACACCGACTCCGTCATCAAGCACAAGCCCTTCAACAACGGCGTGAACTACCAGTTCGAGACGGCTCCGAAGCCCACGTTCGCCGGCAAGTACATTCGCTTCACCTTCAAGAAGACGATCGGCAACGCGCTTCTGCAGCTCTCGGAGCTGATGCTCGTCGACGCGCTTGGCAGAAACGTGGCGAAGGGCCTGTCGGAAGGCGCGGTGGGCGCGGCGGCGGCGTCTCTGGATCCCGGCTCGTTCTCGGCTGCGGGCAACTACTACAACGGAGCCGGCACGGAGGGGCCGAAGTATCTCTTCGACGACAATCTCCAGACGAAGATCTGCAACGGCACCGTCAACGGCGATGCGGCCAATTACCGTTATATCACGATCCGCCTGCCCGGCGACGCTCTCCCGGTGTGCGGCTACGTGCTGGTGACCGCGAACGACTCGCTCGACCGCAGCCCGTGCGACTGGGAGGTCGAGGGCAGCGTGGACGGCGTGAACTGGACGAAGCTTGACGAGCGCTCCGGAATCGCGCAGCCGTACTGCCTCTTCACCTCGATGAACGCAGGCCACCCGTTCACGTTCGATTCGCTTGGCGGCGGCAGTTCGCTTCCCGCCGACTCGGTGGTGACGGTCGATGCGGGCGCCACGCTGAACCTGAACGCCGAGAGCGCGACGATCAAGTCGCTCAAGGTCGACTGCACTCTCGGCGGCGGCACGATCAACTCGTTCCGCGTGGCTTCCGGCGGCACGCTCGCCCTTGTGAACATTCCGCCGGATGTGCCCAACCTCAGGGAGTACGAGATTCCGCTCACGGTCAATCCCGCCGCGGACGCAGGTTCCGTCGGCAGCTGGAAGGTCACAGTGAACGGCGTTGAGCGAAAGTCCTACAAGCTCAAGCTGCTTGACGGCAAGCTTGTGATCATGGGCGGCAGCACTGTGATCTTCGTCAGGTGACGAATCAGGACAAAAGACAAAGGATGGCATTGGCAGTTCGGTTGACATCCTTTGTCTTCTGTCATCTGTCCTTTGTCCAAACCTCTGAACTTAGAAACTTAGAAACCTCGAAACTTAGAAACCCCGAAACTTCGAAACCCGACAAAGGAGCAAGAGCATGTTAAGAGCAGTCAGATTCGTTTCCTGCGCTTGTGCAATGGCGGCTCTTCCGCTTGTGGCAGTGGTGCCGACTGACGGTGGCGTGTGGACAATCGGGGGTGGCGAAACCGAGACTCTTGACGCGGCTGTCACGATCTCCGAGCTCAAGAACAATGGCACGCTCACGCTGGGCGCCGGTGCCGTGCTCACGGTGAACGGCGCCGTGGTGAATTCGGTAGGCTACGAAACGGGCAACACGGGCGAAATGACGATCGCAGGCGGAGCCTCGCTCATTTCGCAGGGAACGCTCACCGGCAACAATCCAGGCAACACGCAGGGATTCTCGATCGGCACGTTCGGCGGCACGGGCGAGGTTACCGTGGCGAGCGGAGGGTCGCTTACTGTTGGTGGCGGGCGTCTCTATCTGGGACGCAACAGCATGACGGATGCAAACAGTGCAGACCGCAGCAGACTCTCTCAGGGAACTCTCAACATTTTCGGAACGGTCGTCGTCTCGACCATCGAATGTGGTGCGTGGTTTCCGCAGACGGTCGCCGCAGAATATGGCACGTACGTTGTCGATGAAATTCCGGTGGTGGCGGTCTTCAACCTCGAAGAAGGCGGCGTGCTGGAGTTCGGGCAGTTCTACAGGCAGGACAAGAGCTGCACCGTGTTCAACTTCAAGGGCGGCACATTGCGCGCGACGCGCGAGAACAACGACTGGTTCAATCCCGGCGGCGCGCTCATCTGGAACATCGAGGAAGGAAAAAACCTCGTGATCGACACCAATGGCCACCATATTCGCATCACGAAGGCAAGCGTGCAGCCTGACTTTTTCCAGATCCGCGGCGCAGGCGGCTTCGTGAAGAAAGGCGCAGGCTATCTGCAGATATGCAACTACGCATCGGAGAATACGTTCTCGGGCCCGATTGTCGTGGAAGAAGGCGACCTTTCGATCGGGCGCCCGCTTCTTGCGGGGCAGACGGTCTATGTGAAGAAGGGCGCGAGGTTTTTCCCTGCGGGCGCGGGCGACGCCGAGAAGATCACCTACGAGGATCCAACCGAGGCGCCGGCGGAAGGAAGCGTGTTCGCGGTGCAGACGCGCCTCTACGACGGGCTCGACATGCCCGGCCTCGCGCCCACGTATGTGGTGGACAAGCTGGCCGGTCCTATCTGGGGCTGGGGCGGCGAGCTGTACGGCGTGGTCACGCACTCAGGCGACATCTCGTTTGAGCATCCATTTGAACTCGTTGGGCAGAACAACACGCTCAGCCTCTACGGCACCGGACTTGATGCTCTGCCGCTTGTCGTGTCCGGCACAGGCACGTTCAACTTCGACGGCAACCGCACTAACACGACCGATAACGCGATTACCTTCACGGGCTCCGCCGCGTACAAGCAGAGCGGCACTTTCTCCGTGCAGGGAGAGAACGGCGAGATGCCGAAGGTGACGATTTCCGGCGGAGGATCCTTCACCACGACCGGCGAACTGCGCGCGGGCTACGATGGACGCGACGGCGAGGTCGTGATATCCGGCGTGCCGACCGTGTCGACAGGAAACATCAGAATTGGCACCAACTCAGGCACGCGGCAGCCAGTCAAGGGCAAGGTGACGATTGAGAACGCGACAGTTTCGGCGCCGGACTTCGCTGCGATGAGCGGAAACTGCCTGACGGACGGCAGCGATCTCGCGACTCTCGTGAACGAGCTGGTGCTTGGTCCTGGAGCTGTGTTGAAGACTAGGCGGATCGTGCGCAATGACGATCCGCGCGGACGCGTCACTTTTGATGGCGGCACCTTTGTCGCTGCGGACACGCGAGGCGACACGTTCTATACAGGGCAGAATGGCGTACTTGAAATCGTGCCAACCGCCGGCAACGACGTGAACATCGACATGGGCACTAACAGCGCGACGATGGTCTACAACCACACGCATGTGTTTGGCGACGGCGGATTTCACGTGACCGGAACGCAGGTGCATGGCACGACGCCCGTGCCCGTGTTCACGTTGGGCGCCAAGGGACTCTCGGATTTTCTGCTCGACTACAATGGCGGAACCAGGGTGGACGACGCAACGCTGCGGCTTGGCGTTCCGCTGCCCCCTGCGAGCACGGTGATGGGAACGCGCGACGTTCTTGATCTCAACGGTCTCACGATAACCAACACAGTGACAGGCGACGTCACGGTGACGGGCAACGGCAAGCTCGTGGTTGGCGTGGATGGAGCCGATGCTTCGTTTGCCGTGAAGGTGGAAGACGCCACCCTTGAAAAGGTGGGTGCGGGAGAGCTTTCTCTTGATGCGTCGTTTGGCGGCACGCTTGTGGTGAAGGAGGGCACGGTGACAGTGAGGCCGGTCGTGTTCAGAAGCTTCCGCTTCAAGCTCGAGGGATGCAAGTCGAATGCGGACGCGGTTCAGCTGTCGGAGCTGAAGCTGCTGGACGGCGAAGACGACGTGACGCGTCCGTACGCGAGCATCGACTACGACGAGACTGCGGAGAACAACGCCATGCCCTATCCCGCCAAAGAAAACCCCTCGTTGCTCGTGGACGGCAGCGTGGACACAAAGTGGCTTGACTGGCGCATTCTGCCGAGTCATCCGGCGGCCGATCACGAGCGTGCGTGGCTGCAGATCAACTACGACGCTCCAAAGCACATCACGGGCTACGCATGGTACACGGCGAACGACTACTCCGAGCGCGACCCCACGGCGTGGAGACTGCAGGGCAGCAACGACGGCGGTGCGACGTGGGTTGACATTGACGTGCAGACCGGCTTCACGGCAACGGCCACTCGCAAGACCCTGACCGGAACGTTCGCGGTGAAGGGGGCGTTTAGCCGTGAATCGCAGATCGTCGTCGAGCCGGATGCGACGCTGCGCGTGGACGGCGGAAGCCTGTCGGTTGCCTCGGTGGAGAACAAGGGCGCAATCGAGCTTGTGAACGGCGCGACTCTTGAAAGCGCGGGCGGCTACGTGCGCGGCGACGTGTCGGGCGCCGGCGGGTTCGATGCAAAGGGCGGCGAGGTAACGCTCCTTGGCGAACCCACGTACTCCGGCGCCACGCATGTCTTCTCCGGAACGCTCAACGTTGGCGCTCCTGCGAATCCTCTGCCGCGTCCTTTTGACGGCAAGTACTTCCGCCTCGCCATCAAGCGCTCGAACGGCGGCGACTCGGGTGGGGCGGACATCAAACACGCGGCCAACAACTTCAAGCTTCAGGCGTCCGAGTTCCGGCTGTACAGCGCCGACGGCGAAGTGCAGAGCCAGGGGCTGACGGCGGCGGCCGTGGGGATTGCGGCGCCGTCACTAGCCGCTGGAACGTTCAGCTGTCCAAAGGTGTATCTCTATTCTGGCGACAACGCCGTCAACAACGACGAGAAGCTCTTCGACGGCAACACCGGCACGAAGCTGTGCTGTCTCGACGTGGTGAACGGCTCACGCGACAACTGGCACATCGTGACGATGCGACTTCGCGACGACGCGAAGCCGATAGCCGCCTACAACTTCTTAACCGCCAACGACTTCGTGCGCCGCAGTCCGACCGACTGGACGCTTGAGGGAAGCCGCGACGGCATGGCATGGGAGCTACTTGACGAACGTCATTGGGCGCCGCACACCACGTTCACCGACAGGACAAAGTACAACGACAGCTCAATTCAGTACAAGCCCTTCAACAACGGCGTGAACTATCAGTTTGAAACAGAAGTCCCCACTGTGTTCGACGGCAAGTTCCTGCGCTTCACTTTCAAGAAGACGGCGGGCAACACCATACTTCAGCTCTCCGAGCTGTGCGTGTTCGACATTTCCGGTAAGAATGTGGCGCTCGGCCTGGCGAAGGGTCTTGACGGCTCGGCGGCTGCGACGCTCGCGCCCGGGTCGTTCTGCAAGGGCGGAAGCTACGCAGCAGGCGGTGGCGGCAACGAAGATATGGACAAGCTCTTCGACGACGACACCCACACCAAGCTCTGCGCCACAAGCAACGACATGAAGGGCGATTCCGCCAACTACCGCGTGCTGACAATGCGCCTTTCCGCTGATTCCCTGCCCGTCAGCGGCTACCTATTCGTCACCGCCAATGACGCGCTTGAGCGCAGTCCATGCGACTGGAAGGTGGAGGGCAGCATGGACGGCGTTGTATGGGTCAATCTTGACGAGCGCGCCGGAATTGCGCAGCCCTATTGCCTTTACACCGGCATGAACGCAGGCCATCCGTACACATTCCAGTCGATTGCTGCTGCACAGGTAAGTTCCGCTCTGCCGGCTGGCAGCGAAGTGACTGTTGACGCCGACGCCACGCTGAACCTGAACGACGAGGGCGCGACGGTCAAGTTGCTCAAGGTGGACTGCACTCAAGGTGGCGGCACGATCAACTCGTTCCGCGCCGCATCTGGCGGACGCCTCGAGCTTGTGAACGTTTCGGCCGAAATATCCAGCCTTGAAGGCTACGAGGTTCCGATCACCGTCAATCCCGCGCTGAGCGCAGGCGCCATTGGAGGCTGGAAGGTTGTTGTGGACGGCAAGGTCATTAGCTCGCTCAAGCCAAAGCTTAAAGACGGCCGCATTGTGCTCATCGGCGGCAGCACGGTGATCTTCTTCAGGTGATTTTAGGCCTTCACGCAGTACTTGCTCAGCGGACAGTCTGTGCAGACGGGGCCGCGGGGTTTGCAGCGGGTCTGGCCGAACGAGACGAAGTGAGAGTTCCACGTCTTCCAGTACTTGACTGGAAGTATCTCCCTGAGAGCCATTTCGGTTTCAAGGGGAGTTTTTGTGTTCACCAGGCCGAGTCGGTTTGTGATGCGGTGCACATGCACGTCCACGCAAACGGCCGGAAGGTCGAAGCCAACGGCAACGGTTAGATTTGCGGTTTTGCGTCCAACGCCGGGAAGGGAGCATAGGCGCTCAACGAGTGCATTGTAGTGAGCGACGGTGGAGAGGCCCTTGCCCGCGTTCTCGAGTCCCTCGGGGAAGAACTCGCGCAGTGCTTGGGGAAGGGCGTGGAGATGGCGTGCCTTGTCGTGGTAGAAGCCCACGGGGAAGATGAGCTTTTCGATCTGGGCGGCGGATAGACGCTCAAGGTCTGCGGGCATGAAGACCGGGCCTGCAGCGGTGGAGAAGAGACGGCGCACAGCTCCTGCCGTGCAGGCGTCCTTTGTGCGGGCGGAGAGGATCGTGCCCACGAGGACGCAGAACGGATCGTGCGTCTGGGCCTCGATGAGTTCGATCACGGGGGAGTTGTGGGCGGCGAATTCGCGCTTGAGAAGGCGGTCTACGGCGGGAACGTCCTTGATGGTCATTGGAAACCTCTAGAATTCGTATAGGGCGCTGGGAGCGTCTTGAGAAAGCGCGGCCAAGGAGATGTTCGGGAGGCCGATTTCGGCGAGAACGGGGCGTACGGCCTCGAGGGCGAGGTAGTCGGCATTACATTCCTGGGAGAGATGGGCGAGAAGGAGGGTGGAGAGATGCGCGGGATGGGCTTCGAGAAGTGCGGAGGCAGCCTGGTCGTTCGAGAGGTGGCCGCAGCGTCCGGCGACGCGTTGCTTCAGTGAGAGCGGACGGTCACTCGTCTGCAGCAGCACGGGATCGTGGTTGGCCTCTAGAATCGCGCATGTGGCGCGGGACAGGGCCTCTTTTGCGGCGACGGTCATGATGCCCATGTCGGTGCCAACGAAGAGACGCGACGCGCCTTCCGAGATGAGATAGCCTACAGGGTCGGCGGCGTCGTGGGGAGTGGCGAAGGTCTCGATGGAGAGAGCGCCGATTGAGAAGGGCTCGGAAGTTTCGAAGATGCGCCAGCCGTCGTCCACGCCAGTGGCGCAGGCTATTGCGTCTGCGGTGTTGCCGTTTGCGTAGAGCGGGACGGCGGGGTACTTCTTGTGGAACGTTTCGAGCCCAGAATAGTGGTCTGAGTGGTCGTGGGTGAAGAGAACGCCTGTCACCTCGGCGATGGATGCGCCGCATGCCGCAAGACGCCTTTTCGTTTCCAGGCACGAAAGGCCACAGTCCACCAGCAGCAGCTCACCGCCACCGCGCACCGCAATCGAATTGCCCTTGGATCCGCTGCCGAGAGACCTTACGCGCATCGCACCTACGCCTCGTGTATCTTTGCGTTGGCGCGTTCCACCTTTGCGGCGAGCGTGGCCTTGTGGACGCGGAACTTTTCGCGTAGCTCTTCGCTGGCGGTGCCGAGAATCTGCACGGCGAGAAGGGCGGCGTTGGAGGGACCTGCGCTGCCAACGGCAACTGTGGCCACGGGCACGCCCGAGGGCATCTGCACGGTGGCGTATAGGGCATCGAGTCCGTTCAGCGCGCCGCCTGCCACGGGAATGCCGATCACGGGGAGCACCGTGCCTGCTGCGAGCACTCCGCCGAGATGTGCCGCACCGCCAGCAGCGGCGATGATCACCTTGATGCCGCGCGATTCCGCCGTCTTCGAGTATTCGAGGGCCACGTCGGGCGTGCGGTGCGCGCTGATGACGCGCGTCTCATAAGGTACGCCGAACGAGTCGAGAGTGTCGCATGCCTTCTTCACCAGGGGCCAGTCGCTGTCGCTGCCCATCACTATGCCCACGAGGGGCTTGTCGCTGTCCATTGAAAAATCCTTCCTTGTTGCACTTTTGCTTTGCGGTAGATTATAGCATTTATAGCGCCTAGTGCCTAGTGGTTAGGCGCGACGGCGGAAAGCCAGCGCTCCAATGCGGCCTTCGCCTGTGGCATCGACCATCTGCGCATTCGCTCCAATGCCGCGCTCGCCATCTCTTCGCGCAGCGCGGCGTCTTCAGCAAGTCGTCTCATGGCTGCCTCGAGCGCGCCTTTCTCCTCCACGGCCACCACTAGCCCCGTGGGGCGCTCGCCTTCCACAAGATCCTTGCGCGCGCCTACGCGGTCGCTCACTATCACAGGCACGCCAGCCTCGAGCGCCTCGTTCACCACGAGTCCCCATGGTTCGTATGCGGACGGCAGCACAAGCACGTCGAACCGGTGCAGAGCCTTCACCTTCGCCTCGCCGTAGAGCGCACCGGCGAAAGTGACGCCAGGCACATGCGCGAACACCTCCTCCAACGACGCGCGGCCTGGTCCATCGCCCACCACCTCGAACTCCACGTTCATTCCGCTGCAGACGCACACGAAGAACGCCGACAGCGCGGCCGCCACGCGCTTGCGCTCCTCTAGCCGCCCGATGTAGCCGAAGCGCACCGCGCCGCCGACCTCGCGCGGCGCGCGCCGTCTATAGCGTGCACCGGCTACCACCATCGGCAGCACGAATATCCGCTCGTCCGCCATGCCGTGGCTTCTGAAGAACTCCACATGCGCACCGCTTCCGCCGGGAAGTCCATACACGTACGGTCGCTTGAAGAGCCATCCGAGAAACGCGTTTCTGATTGTGCGCCGGAATGATCCCCTTTCCATGCCGCGGCACTCCTGGAACGACTCCCCGGCCTGAGTGTCAACGGCAAACCCCAGCGGACGATGCCACAAGAGCGCGTTCAGGACGATGCACATCCAGTGGACCCTCCCCGCAAAGCCGTTCAGCAATAGCGCCTCGTGGGTGTGCACCGCGCGCATCACGCGCCAGAGCCTTCTGATGAAGGACATCCCCTCGAGCGCGTCCTTCGCTCCCGCAGGCGACAATTCGCTCGCGGCGCGCCGCCACGCCACGTCTGCGCTCATCGGCTCGAACACGCAGCGCACCTTATCGAGCGTGTACTCCGTAGGCTCCTCGCAGAGCACCCACAGTTTCTTCACCATGCCCCCCTATGGCGCGCCATCATGCGCGCGATGTCGCACCATCTTCCAAGACGCGTCTTTGAGGCGCGGAACGTGAAGTTGGCTGATATCTGCGGGCGGAACGTGCCCAGCTTGTAGTCGTATGCGCCCGTGCCGAAGTCGATGGTGAACGCCTCATTTTTCGCCTTCTCCGCGATGTAGCGCAGATAGAGCGCCGAGACGAGGCGGGGGTCGCGTGAAAGGCATATCCAGCTGAGCCAGCGGAGGGATGCAACTTTGCCGCCGCGGAAACGGAAGGCGAGGGCCTGCGGTGCGCCGTCCTTGAAGAACATCGGCACCTCGGCCACGCCCGCAGAGAAGAGACGTTCAGCGAAGACCACCCAGGCGTCGGGAAGGAAATCCGCATCGCGCCTGCCCTGCGCGCGCATCGCGGCGCGAAGCTCTTCGATTTCGGCGCGCGGAAAGTTGCCGCCGGTGCGCAGCTCGAACGAATAGCCGTCGGCGAAACGGGCGATGGCGTCCAGGCGGCCATGGTCCTTGCGCTTGAGCCCTGGCATCGCGCGCACTACGTCGTTCGTCTCGGGCACATGCAGAAATGTTGTGGCTGGAGCCTTGAAGACGACGCACTGGGGCCACATTGCGGACCAGTGGGCGAGGAGCTGTGAGTTGGCTGGCGTCTTCATGAGCCACACGCGCTTCACATCGCGCATCTCGCTCACTGCGTCTGCGGCCTCGCGGAATGCCCAGTAGAGATTGGCCTTGCTGTCGCACACGACGTCGCCGCCATCTGAAAGCTCGTCGCCGATCAGTCTCAGCGTGCCTTTTGCGTCCACGAAGAACGGGAATATCGCGCGCTGTGCATCGCGGCTCCACACGAGGATTCGCAGCGATCCCCTCTGGCATTTCCACGCCTCGCGGCACCACAGGAAGGAATTCCACGCCTCGTCTCGCGCCATCTCGTTCCAAGTGTCGCGCAGGGCGTCGAATCCAGAGTCGCTGTCTACAATCTCGATCATTTGGACTTCTTCTCCAGCTCCCTCTGCTGTGCGTGCAGACGTTCCTTCGCCGCCTCGAGATCCAGTATCACGCTTATCACGCGCTGTGCATCGTGTGAACGGCCGGTTCTTGCCAGCTGTCTGGACATTGCACGCAGGGTGCGGAGCTGGTCGTTGATCTGGTCCTCGCGCATCACGGCCATTTCGTGGCGTCCTGCGGAGATCTCCTTGCGCACATGCGCCATCGCGCCATGTTCGGGCGTGCCCTCCTCCGACTTTGCGCGGTCGCGCGCGTTGGAGCAGTGGAGATCGAGGGCGCAAAGCGCCGCCACGCCCAGAAGCGCGAGAAAGGTCCATCTGACACCGTTGACATCAACGAACATAATCTTTCACCGTAAACTTGGCATTGACTATGCGTCTAAGTTCTGATATACTGTGCGCCGTTTTTCCCATGCGGGCGTAGCTCAATGGCAGAGCGTCGGCCTTCCAAGCCGATGACGAGGGTTCGATTCCCTTCGCCCGCTCCATTCGTTTTTGCCGGAGTGGCGTAATGGCAGCCGCAGCAGACTCAAAATCTGCCGCACGCGAGTGCGTGAGGGTTCGAGTCCCTCCTCCGGCACCATTGCTCCTGCGGCCACCATCCGGCTTCCTCATCGTATCGAGTAGCGCGTCGCCTTCATGAACACCTTCCAGAGCTCGGCAGGGTTCTTGGCGGCGAGCAGGGCGTCGCGGTTGTCCTTTTTGGAGAAGGTCTCCGTGAGGCCGGCCATGAGGCGCAGGTAGAACGCACTCACTGCCACGGGAATCACGCTGAAGAACACGAACTTCACCCGTTCGCCGGCGCTGTCCCACACAAAGCCCTTCTTCGATATTCCCAGTGCGAGCGTCAGGCCACCGCCTTCCACGCCGCGCACGTGCGGGAATGCGAGGGAGTCGCCCATCGCCGTGGAGAGTACGCTTTCGCGTTCCATTGCGGCCTGCACGAGCGCCGCGGGGTTCGAGACAAACTTGCCTGCGGCCATCGCCTGCGCAAGCTCCGCCACGGCGTCCTCGGTCTTCTCAGCCTTTAGGTTGCAGATCATCAGCTCCTCCGCGCTGAAGCGGCTTATGCCGGTCTTGCGGGGCTCGCCGCGGGCGGGCTGTTCGGCGATGGAGTGGGGTGCATCATCCTCTTCGTTGAAGATCATGCGCCCGCAGCTGGAGCAAGTCTGGATGGTCTTTGCGAGGCGCACCTGCTGCACCTGCGCGATGGGAAGGCGCATGCCGCACACCGCGCAGCAGCCGTTCACCATCGGGGCCATCACCACGTGGTCCTTCTTGTAGAGGCGCTGGTAGAGCGCCTTGGGCTGCGGCTCGAGCTGCTCCACGAGGGCGTCGATGGACTTGTCGAGGGCGTCCATGTGGGACCCGTCGCCTGCATGGTTGTGCTCGTCGCGCGTGAGCACAAGTTCCTGAAGCTGGTTGAGAAGGTTTATCTGGCTCTTCATGGTTCGGTGGGTTTCGAGGTTTCGGGTGTGTGCTAGTGCTGAACGTAGGTGGCGCTGATCTCGTCCCACGTGCGGGTGGTGAAGAAGCCGGCGATGGCGGCGTCGTACTGCGCAGTGTGGGCGAACGCCTTCTTCATCAGCTTGAAGCGCGTGTCGAGGCCGATTGTGCCGCCATGGTCGGCGAGTTCGGTCGCAAGGCTCGGGTAGTCGAGAGGGTCAGTGACGGACGCCACGCGCAGGTAGTTCTTCGCGGAGGCGCGCACCATGCAGGGGCCGCCGATGTCGATGTTCGTGCGCGCCATCTCGGGCGTCACGCCCTCCTTCGCGACTGTCTGCTGGAACGGGTAGAGGTTCACCACCACCATGTCGATTGGCTGGGCGGAAAGGCGCTTGAGGTCGGCTTGGTGGGCGTCGTTGTACGTCTCGGAGAGGAGGCCGAGGTAGATCTTGAAGTCGAGTGTCTTCACGAGCCCGCCTTGCATCTCGGGCTGTCCGGTGTAGTCGCTGACGGCTACGAGCGTGCCTTCGGCTGCCGGGCCAAGAATCTCCTTCACCTTGGCGTACGTGCCGCCGGTGGAATATATCTTGACGCCAGGGCACGCCTTCACGAGGGCCGGCACGAAGGCGTCAAGGCCTGTCTTGTCGGATACGCTCATGAGCACGTGCTTCACGGCCACGCGCGAATCAATGTCCTTTACGATGTTCAACGACATTTCTGCTGTTCCTTCCTTGTTCTCGACTTTGAGTTTCTTTCAAGCGCAGATATTATACCACGAAAACACCCGAAATGGGTAGAGTGTGTTTATGTTTTTATGGGGCGGCGGTGAAAATCTCCGATATTTCACCGCCGCGATGTCGTGCAGATATGATATACTATTCGCGTTCGTGCGGCGCAGTTGCCCGCATGGACTAGCCGTGACGGGGGAGAAATCCCGTTCTCGGTGATCGGCTATTTTGCGCCGACACGCAAACGACGTTCAGAACGAAACTTGGCAGTTTTAGGACAAGAACGGAGTTTGACGAGGTCGCGCAGGCGGTTTGTGCCGTCTTGCGTGTCCTTGTCGTCTCTTTCTTGTCCGGGCATGCCAAGGCCTCGTTCTGAGAGAGAAAGACGAGGCACGCATTTTTTGTAGTCTCTCTTCTCCCTCAAATCGTCTCCAACGTGGCGGCATGAGATGCCGCAGCGGTAGGGCGGTCGCCCCGCGACCGCCGCAGTGAAGGAGACGAGATGGCATTCAAAAAGATTCTGGCATTGTGCCTGATGCTTGCACCGACGCTCTTTGCAGAGGAGATTGTCGGGCGCGTGGTTCGTGTTGCCGATGGCGACACGATAACCGTTCTTGCCGCACCGGGAGGGACGCGCTCCGTCGCGTCCGCAAATCGTCGCCGCGATGGTGTGCTCGTTGGCGGAATCCAGCGTAGCGACAGCACTCCCGCCGTAGAGCACAAGATACGCCTTCACGGCATTGACGCGCCCGAGAGCGGGCAGGCCTTCGGCAATGCAGCCAAGAACCATCTCTCCAGTCTCGTGGCTGGCCGCAACGTGCGCGTGAAGTGGAAGAGCCGCGACAAGTACGGTAGCATCCTCGGAGTCGTCTATCTCAACGACAGGGACGTCAACCTCGAGATGCTCAAGGCGGGTTTTGCATGGCACTACAAGCGCTTCGACTCAACGCCCGCATACGCGCGTGCGGAATCCGAAGCCCGTGTCGCGAAGAAGGGTCTCTGGGCCGCTCTTGATCCGATTCCTCCCGAGCAATTCCGCCACGTTGGTAGGGCGCGCTCGCCGAGCGCGCCGCTCGCCTCCGCCACGGTCGGG